>NZ_JBFAOJ010000026.1:20584-104850 GCF_040675205.1 Streptosporangium sp. NPDC049644
ACGCGCCACCAGGCCCACGTCACGCGCCGCAGGCACCACCTCGCGGGCGACGACATCCCGGACCACGAAACCCACCTCGCGGACCACCAAGACCACATCGCGCGCCACCAGATCCACGTCACGCGCCGCAGGCACCACCTCGCGGACCGCCAGGTCCGCGGCGCGCGCCACCGGATCCGCGTCGCGGACCTCGGCGCCCGTTTCCCGTGCCGCGAGCTCCACCTCCAGGTCCACCAGGTCGGCCACCCGCCAGAAGACCTCGACCCGTGGGAGCGGCTCCAAGTGATCACAGTGATGGGGCCGATCGGGCCACGTGTAACCACGGCCTGATCGGCCTCGTCATCTCGTCTACTGGAGACCCGGATGTTCGTACCCCGTCTGCTCTCGCTTCCCGCGGAAACTCTCTGGGGTGCCATGCCCGAGGTGATCCGCAACGCCCTGAGGCATTCCCGAGGGAGGCGAATCTGTCCCGGCGGGCTCCGTATCGACCTGTACGCGATCGGCGGTCCTGGCAGCGGGCGGGCGGCGCGACGGCTGGAGAGCTCGCTGCTGAAGGTGGAGGGGATCGAGCGGGCGGAGGTCAACGGCGCCCTCGGGACCGTGTTCGTGGGGTGCGACCCCGGCTCGGTCGACCTGGAGGAACTGGTGGCGGTCGTCGATTCGTTCGACAACGCTGACGACGGCGACGGCGACGAGCCGGAGGTGGACGAGGACGCCGAGTTCGACGACTCGCTGCCGGGCCCGGTGTCCCTCGCCTCCGAATACGCGGAGCACCGCATCGCCAACCCGGTGCGGAGCCACACGCGCATGAGCATCCGGCTCGGCGGGAGCCTGGTCGGAACGGGAATGGCGCTCGCCGGGCGTGTGATGCACGTGCTGCCGCTCACTCCGATCGTTCCCGCCCTGCTGAGCCTGGCCGAGTCCACCCCGAAGGTCCGCACCGAACTGGACCGACACCTCGGCGTCCCGACCGCCGCCGCCCTGCTCGAAACGGCGGACATCGTCGCCTACACGCTGGCGCTGCGTCCGCTGGGAATGCTCGTCCAGTCGGCCACCGCCGTCGGCCGCTACCTCGAGACGCGCGACACGCGACGGGCCTGGGAGAGGCACGAGCACGAACTGGGTTCGTGGGAGGGCTCCTACCACCACATCCGGGTGGCCAGGAAACCACGCCCGGCCCCCATGACCACCAGCCCCGTACGACGGTTCGAGCACGTCGCGAGCCAGGTGACGGTGGGCGCCACCGGGCTGACGTACCTCCTCGGCAAGAACCGGGAACGGACCATCGCCATGCTCACCGCGGCGACCCCCAACGCCGCGAAGCTGGGCCGCGAATCCTTCGCCTCCGCGATCGGGCGCGCCCTGGCGCGGCGCGGGGCGGTCGTCCTCAACAGCCGCGCCCTACGCCACATGGACGGCATCGACACGGTCATCCTCGACGCCGACGTGCTCGACACGGGTTCCTGGGAGATCGACCGCATCGTGTCCCTCGGCGACGCCGACACCGACGGGCTGCACGCGCGGCTCTACGCCCTGCTCGACCTCACCGACCCCGGCGCGCGGCGGGAGCACGAGGAGTGGACCGCCGAGCCGGTGCCGGGCCCGGCCGGGCTCACCGCGGCGGACACCGAGGAATGGGCGGCTCGGGGACTCCGGGCCGTCCGCGTGGCGAGGCGGGGCGAGCCCGTCGCCCTGGTCGGCATGGCACCGCAGGTGGACCCGCTGGCCGACGCGATCGTCACCGCGGCCAAGGCCGCGGGCACCGTGCTGCTGACGGGAGGCGATCCGGGGCTCGGTCGGCGGCTCGGCGTCGACGAGTTCGTACCGGACGCCTCCCGGCTGACCCGGTCGGTCCGCGCGCTCCAGGCGGACGGCCGCGGGGTCGCCGTGGTGTCGGGACGCCACATGACCGCGCTGGCCCACGCCGACCTGGGCATCGGCGTGCTGTCCCGCTCGGCCCGGGTGCCCTGGGACGCGGACGTGATCGGCGAACTCGAGGAGATCCACCTACTGCTGAGCTGCCTGGCACCGGCGAGGAGGACAAGCGAACGGTGCGCCTGGCTCGACGCCACGGGAGCGACCGCCGGAGGCGTGCTGACCGCCCTCGGGCCGCCGTCGCGGTCACTGGGCAGGGCGCAGCTCTCGAGTGACTGCACGGCGATGGCCGCCATCGTCACGGGTGTGTGGGCAGGCTGGCACGCCGGTCAGGAGACGCCGCCGGTCCGGGTGGACCAGACCCCCTGGCACGCGATGTCGACCAAGGACGTCCTGTCCCTGCTGGGCTCCTCGCCCAGCGGGATCACCGAGGCCGAGGCCGTCCGGCGCAGGACCTCGGCGGGAGCCGCGGAGTCCGAGCGTCCCGCCTCGCTGCTCCGCGCGTCCGCCGAGGAACTGGCCAACCCGCTGACCCCGGTCCTGGCCGCCGGAGCGGGCCTGTCGGCCCTGGTCGGCTCGGTCTCCGACTCGGTGATGATAGCCACCGTGGTGTTCGCCAACGCGCTCATCGGAGGGGGCCAGCGGTTCAGCGCCGAACGGGCGTTGCATCGCCTGACCGAGTCGGTCGCGATCCGGGTCCGGCTGCGCCGCCCCAACGAGGGCGTGAGCGTGACAGCCGAGGACCTGGTACCGGGCGATGTGCTCGAATTGCGCGCGGGCGACACCGTGCCGGCCGACTGCCGGGTGCTCAGGGCGACGGGCCTGGAGATCGACGAGGCCGCGCTGACCGGCGAGTCCCAGCTCGTCACCAAGTCACCGGCGCCCGTCGACGCGCCCGCCGTCGCCGACCGGAGCTCGATGGTCTACGAGGGTACGACCGTCGCGGCCGGTAGCGGGCTGGCCGTGGTGGTCGCTGCGGGCGAGGCGACCGAGGCCGCCAGGACCGCCAGGCTCGCCAAGGAGCGGCCACCCGTCTCGGGCGTGCAGCTGCGACTGCGGAAGCTGAGCCGCCGGATCCTTCCGGTCGCGATCGGCTCCGGCTTCGTCCTGCTCGCCGCCGACCTGCTGCGCGGCAGGTCGATGATCGAGGCGCTCGCGCCCGCGGTGAGCCTCGCCGTCGCGGCCGTGCCCGAGGGGCTGCCTTTCGTCGCCTCGGTCGCGGAACTCGCCGCCGCCCGGCGGCTGTCGACCCGCGACACCCTGGTGCCCAACCCCTCCACGATCGAGGCCCTCGGCCGGGTGAACGTGCTCTGTTTCGACAAGACCGGGACGCTCACCGAGGGGCGCATCAGCCTGCGGTGCGTCTCGGACGGGCAGGACGAACGTCTCGTCGAGGCGTTGACACCCGAGATGAGGCACATCGTGGCCGCGGGGCTGCGCGCGTGCCCGCGGCACGATGAGGGGCGTCCCATCGCGCACCCCACCGATCGCGCCGTGGTGAAAGGGGCCGAGCGGCTGGGCGTGGTGCCCAGGGAGGGCACGGGAAGCTGGGAAAGGGTCGACGAGCTTCCCTTCGAGCCCGGACGCGGCTACCACGCGGTACTCGGCACGAACGACTCGGGGCCGCTGCTGAGCGTCAAGGGCGCTCCGGAGGTCGTGGTCACCCGCTGCACGTCCGTACTCCGCGACGGCGAGGTGGTCCCTATCACGGATTCCCTCGAGGCGGAGCTGGAGAAGGAGCTCGACCAGCTCGCCCGGCAGGGCTACCGGGTGCTCGCGGTCGCGGAGCGCGCCGCCTCCGACCGTCGCGACCTCGACGAGTCCCGTATCCAGAGCCTGTGCTTCCTGGGCTTCCTCGGCCTGGCCGACCCGGTGAGGCCCACGGCGGCCGAAAGCGTCGGCCGGCTGACCCGGGCGGGCGTACGCATCGTCATGATCACGGGCGACCATCCGAGCACGGCGGAGGCGATCGGCGTCGAGCTGAACGTGCTGAACGGCGGGCAGATCATGACGGGGCCCGAGCTGGACGGGATGGACGACGACACCCTGCTGGAGGCGCTGCCGGACGTGACGGTCTTCGCCAGGACCACCCCGGCCCACAAGGCCAGGATCGTCGGCTGTCTGCGCCGGGCCGGCAAGGTCGTGGCGGTCACCGGGGACGGCGCCAACGACGCCCCCGCGATCCGGCTCGCGGACGTGGGGATCGCCCTCGGCTCCCGCGCGACCCCGGCGGCCAGGGCCGCGGCCGACATCGTGGTGACCGACGACCGCATCGAGACGATCGTCGACGCGATCATCGAGGGCAGGGCCATGTGGGGGTCGGTCCGCGACGCCCTGAGCATCCTGCTGGGCGGCAACATCGGTGAGATCGTCTTCGCGGTCGGATCCAGTCTGATCAGCGGCCGGAACGTGCTGAACGCCCGGCAGCTGCTGCTGGTCAACCTGCTCACCGACATGCTGCCCGCGATGGCGGTGGCCTCCCGGCCGCCGACCGCGGCCAGTCCGGAGAAACTGCTGGAGGAGGGCCCGGAGGCCTCGCTGGGGGCCTCCCTGACCCGGGACATCTACCTGCGGGCCGCCACCACGGCGAGTGCGGCGGGCGCGGCCTGGGCGATCGGCCGGATGACCGGCACGCGTGGGCGGGCGGACACGATGGGACTGGTCGCGCTGGTGTCGGCGCAGTTGCTGCAGACCCTGGCCCTGGGCAGCCGGGACCGCACCGTGGTGCTGGCCTCGCTCCTGTCCCTCGGCGTTCTGGGCATGAGCGTCTCGGTTCCCGGGTTCTGCCACTTCTTCGGCTGCCGTCCCCTCGGGCCGGTGGGGTGGTTCATCGCCCTGAGCAGTGCCGCCGCCACCACGGCCGCCGGAGTCGTCTTCCAGACACCCAACCGATAGGTGTCACCCAACGTTCACCAAACGGTAATCTGCTAGTGGGTGACTTAGTCCTGTTTGGTATGGATTATCGCATTAAGCGATCCTTCTCCCTATGAGGTTGTTATGTACGGATTCTTCTCCACGGTGCTCGCCAAGGCGGCGGTCATGCTGATCGAGGCCCTTCTCACGCGCGTCATCCAGTCGCTCGTCGTCTCGCTGGCCAGGACCGGCAGCCTCCAGGCCGCCTGATCCGGTCCTGCGGCACGGACCCGGCCGTGCCGTGAGCGGATCATGACCGGGAGCACGACCACGGTGACCGGGGCTCAGGCCGCGGTCACGACCGGAGGCCCGCTCAGCGGGCCCGCGAGTTGATGAGCCGGGCGACCTTGAGGTGCCCGGCCGAACGCAGTACCCGCTCGGCCTTGGCCGGGTCGGCGACCGGCGCCCTCTCCAGCAGGCCACGGGCGGCCTTCAGCTTCAGCAGGCGCCGGACGGACTGGTCGATCCGCGCCTCCGAGATCTTCCCGGACTTCACGGCGGCCAGCAGCGCCCCACGGGCCTCTCGGTAGTCCGGCGGCATGAGCAGCAGGTCGACCCCGGCCTGGATCGCCCGTACCGCCACCTCACCGTCGTCATACCTCTTGCGCACCCCCGCCATGTCCAGCGCGTCCGTCGAGACGACCCCGTCGAAGCCGAGCCTCTCCCTGAGCAGCCCGGTCAGGATCGGCCTGGAGAGGGTGGCCGGGTCGCCGGAGGGGTCGAGCTTCGGCATGACGACGTGCGCACTCATGATCGCGTCGACGTCCCTGCCGATGGCGGCGGCGAAAGGCGGGGCGTCCAGCCTTTTCCACTGGGACAGGGAGTGCCTGATCACCGGCAGACCGGTGTGGCTGTCGACGTTGGTGTCGCCGTGGCCGGGAAAGTGCTTGGCGGTGGCCGCGATCCCCGCGTCATGGAAGCCGCGGACCGCGGCGGCGACCATCGGCGCGACCTTGTTCGGATCGGAGCCGTAGGCACGCGGGCCGATCACCGGGTTGCGCGGGTTGATGTTGACGTCGGCGACGGGGGCGAAGTCGAGGTTGATGCCCAGGACGCGCAGCTCGCTACCGGTCACCTCCGCGGCCCGGCGGGCCAGCGAGGGATCGCCGGTCGAGCCGATGACCGAGGCTCCCGGCAGGTTGGTGACCAGCGGGGCGAGCCGGGAGACCTGGCCGTTCTCCTGGTCCGCGCCGATCAGCAGCGGGATCTCCGGCGACGCCTTCTGCAGCCCGTTGGTCAGCGCCACGACCTGCCTGACGTTCTTGACGTTGCCCGCCCAGGGGAACAGGATCACCCCACCGGGGCGGTAGCGGGCGACCACCTTCGCCGGGGTGTCCACGCCGAACCGCGCCTGGTTCTCCCCCGACACCGTGTCGGCCGCCTGGCCGTAGAGCACCGGCATGAAGAGCTGGCCGACCTTCTCCTCCAGGCTCATCGAGGCGAGCACGGCCTCCACACCGGCCGGCTTCGCCGTTCCGGGTCTCGCCGTCCCGGGCGTGGCCGTCTCGGCGCGCGTGGCCGCCGGGCTCGCGCTCGCGGAGGACTCCCCGCCCCCGACCGCGCCGGACGCCGGCGGAGCGGCCCTTCCGGTGCCGGCACACCCGGCCGCCATCGTCGCGATCACTGCGATCCCCGTCACACACATCCACCGAGCCATGCCCCTTACGCTATCCGGGCGGACGCCCCGGTGCCCGCGCGGTGAACCGGCCGGTGAATCAGAGGCACCTCGGCTCACGGCGCCGACGCGATGCCCGCCAGCTGGTCGAGAAGCTCCTCGGCGCCCTCACCCTCGGCCCTGATCACCACCACGTCCCCTCTCCTGACGTCGAGTGCGAGGACCGACAGGATGCTCTTGGCGTTCACCGGCGAGCCGGCCCCCTTGGCGATGGTGACATCCAGGGACGCCTTGGTCGCCGCCTGCACGAACGTCGCGGCGGGCCGGGCGTGCAGGCCGACCTCCGCCGTGACGGTGACATGGCGCTCGGCCACGTGCTCCTCCTTGAGAATCGACGCCGTGGTCTAGACCACACGGCGTGTTTGCCGGCCTTTGGCCATCCGATGGCTCAACACCATTTCACATTCTTCGCCATCTCCCGGCTCCGCGGGCCGTCAGACCGGATCGCTCCACTCGAAAAGCCGGTCACCGGCGTCCACGGCCCCCTCGGCGAGGCCGGTCACGGCGCCCGCGGTGGCGTCCAGCGCCACGACCGGGCAGATCGGGCGGCGTCCGCCCGCTTCGATCCCGGCCGGGTCCCACGCCACCACCGGCTGCCCGGCGCTCACCCGATCGCCCTCCGCGACCAGCAGCTCGAAACCCTCGCCCCTGAGCTGAACCGTGTCGATGCCCAGGTGGACGAGGACTCCCCTGCCGTCGTCGCCGACGACCACGAACGCGTGCGGGTGCAGCTTGACGATGGTGCCCGCGATGGGAGAGAAGGCCCGGCCGGGTGCCCGGTCCGGCTCGATCGCCATGCCGGGCCCGACCAGGCCCTCGGAGAAGACCGGGTCGGGTACCGAGTCGAGTCTCACCGCCACCCCCGCGACCGGTGCCAGAACCGTGGTCACCGCACTCCCCTCGGCATGCCCCCGTCCGCGAGAGCACCTCCCTCAGCCGATGATGTCCTCGATGTCGCCGGCGATCATGTCGGCCTCGGGGCCCACCACCACCTGCACGACACCGCCGGCCACCATCACGCCGTGCGCGCCGGCCGCGCGCAGGGCCACCTGGTCGACCTTGGAGGCGTCACGCACCTCGGTGCGGAGCCGGGTGATGCACGGTTCGATCTCGATGATGTTGTCCGCACCACCGAGTCCAGCGATGATCGCGTCGGCGTCGGCCGCCATGTCGCCCTCCAGTTGTGATCACCCTGTCCCCAGGGCTATGGGCAGGCTAGAGGAGGTGTCGCGATCATTCGGTCTGGGTCACCTTGTTGAGACCACGCGGAGCGTCCGGGTCGATCCCCAGCCTGCGCGCGAGCGCCTCGGTGAGCAGCTGACCGGGGACGATCAGGCCCAGCGGCGCGACCCACTCGGGCAGGTCGGGGCCGTTCAGCTCGGCGGTGGAGACCGAGGAGAGCGCGGTACCGCCGCCGACCGTGTAGGCCGAGGCTCCCGCACCGGTCACCCGCTCGGCGAGCGCCACGGTGCCCGCCAGGGTCGGGCCCTCGCCCGCCGCGACCAGGATCGCCGGGGTGTCCGCGTCGACCACGGCGATCGGGCCGTGCAGCAGGTCCGCGTACGACAGGCCCATGGCGTGCAGGTAGCACGCCTCCTTGAGCTTGAGCGCCAGCTCCAGCGCGGTGGAGAAGGCCAGCCCCCGGCCGGAGACCACGACACCGGGCTTGTCCGCCAGCCCCTCGACGATCGCCTCCAGGTCGCCCGGGTCACCCACCAGCTTTTCCACCGCATCCGGAACCCGCCGCAGGTCGCCGGGGTCGACGTCCGCGCCGAGACCGAGGGCGAGCACGGCGAGGGCGGCGAGCTGGGTGGTGTAGGTCTTGGTGGCGGGGACGGCCTTCTCCTCGCCCGCCACCGTGCACAGGGCGAGGTCCGCTGCCTGCGCCAGCGGGCTCCGCTCTCCGCCGTTGGTGATGGCCACGGTCCGGGCGCCACAGTCCTTCGCCCAGGCGAGGGTCTCGACGATCTCCTCGGTCCTGCCCGACTGGGAGAGGGCGACGGCCAGCACGCCGTCGAGGTCCAGCCTGCGCCGGTAGGTGGTGGCGATCGAGGGGGCGGCGAGCGTGGAGAGCCTGCCCGTGTGCGCCTCGGCCAGGTAACGGCCGTAGACTGCGGCGTTGTCGGAGGTGCCACGGGCGATGAACAGCAGCTGGCGGGTCTGCCCCGCGAGCCGCTCCACCTCCCCGGTTCTGGGGAGAAGGGCGTCGAGCGTGGCTCGCAACGCGGCGGGCTGCTCGGCTATCTCGCTGCGCATCTTGGTCGTCATCTCGCGCTCATCCTTCAGCTCGGACGGACGAGATCGGGCCGTTATCGATCCGTCTCCGGTCCGTACGTTGACACCCTTTTCCGGCCTGTGGTCTAGTCCGGACTAGACCAGTACGAACCATAACTCATCAGACACCTCAGATCGAGGGGGGAGGATCCCGTGGCCCAGATCGACCCGGACAGCCCGGTGCCCAAGTACTTCCAGCTGCGGGAGATCCTGCTCGACCTCATCGAGAACAACGAGCTGGCGATCGGCACCGCGATCCCGTCCGAGCGCGAACTCTGCCAGCGCTTCGGCCTGTCCCGCATGACCGTCCGGCAGGCCGTCGACCACCTGGTCTCCGAGGGCAGGCTCCAGCGGGTCGCCGGCAAGGGCACCTTCGTGGCCCGCCCCAAGATCGAGATGGCCCTGCGGCTGACCTCCTTCAGCGAGGAGATGCGCACCAGGGGCATGGAGCCCGGCTCCCGCGACCTGGACCGCCGGGTGGTCAGGGCCAGCGCGCACCTGGCCAGGGAACTCGGCATCCAGCCGGGCGACGAGGTCCACTTCATCGAACGGCTGCGGACCGCGGCGGGCGAGCCCATGTGCATCGAGCGGGCGCACATTCCCGTCTCCATCGCACCCGACCTCGACACCCACGACCTGACAGGCCGCTCCCTCTACGCCCTGCTGGAGACCCGCTACGGCCTGGTGCTCGACGCCGGTGAGCTCACCATCGACGGCGGCATCGCCGATCCCGGCGACGCCGATCTGCTGAAGCTGCCCCGCGGCGGGGCCGTGCTGCTGCTGCAGCGGCGCTCCTACGCGGGAGGCGTCTGCGCCGAACTCGGGGTCTCCACCTATCGCGCCGACCGCTACCAGCTCCGTACGATCCTGGAGCTACCGACCCGCCGCGCCTGACCCCGCCCTTCGCCGCACTCCTCCCCCTCACCCCCTGGAGGAAAGCCCGATGAGTCCCCCCTCGGCGGACGCGGGCCTGTCCGCCGTCCACCGGCCCGGATCCACCGCGATGAGCGTGCTCCAGCGCCTGGGACGTTCTCTGATGCTGCCGATCGCGGTCCTGCCCGCCGCGGGCCTGCTGTTCAGGCTCGGACGGGACGACCTTCTCGGCCGGACCGACAGCGCCCTGCTCGACGATGTGGCCCGCGTCGTCGGCACCGCGGGCGGCGCGCTCTTCGACAACCTGCCCATCCTGTTCGCGATCGGTGTCGCCATCGGGTTCGCCCGCAAGGCCGACGGCTCCACCGCCCTGGCGGCGCTCGTCGGCTATCTGGTCTTCCACGCCGTCAGCATGAACATGTTCTTCATCCTGTTCGACGCCGACCTGAGGGAGTCCATCACCACCGAGGTGTTCGAGCGGGCCACCCCCGGCGTTCCCAGCGTGGTACTCGACCTCGGCGCGCAGAACCCGACCAGGGTGCTCGGCGGCATCATCATGGGCCTGGTCTCGGCGCTGCTCTGGCAGCGCTACCACCGCACCAGGCTGCCGACCTGGCTGGCCTTCTTCGGCGGGCGCCGTCTGGTGCCGATCCTCACCGCCTTCGCCGGGCTCGTGATCGGGGTGTTCCTCGGCTTCGTCTGGCCGGTGCTCGGCGGCTGGGTCCGTGCCTCCGGAACCTGGCTCGCCTCCAACAGCGAACTCGGCGCCGGGATCTACGGCATGGTCAACCGCGCCCTGCTCCCCCTCGGCATGCACCACATCGTCAACAACGTGATCTGGACCCAGGTCCCCGAGTGCGTGGTCGACGGCAAGAAACTCGCCGGGGACATGATCTGCTTCAACAGCGGCGCCGCCGGCTACGGCGGCTTCGAGGCCGGCTTCTACCCGGTCCTCATGTTCGGCCTGCCGGCCGCCGCGATCGCCATCTGGCGGGCCGCACCGCCGCACCGGCGCACCGCGGTCGGCTCGATCATGATCTCCGCGGCGCTCACCGCCTTCCTCACCGGGATCACCGAGCCGATCGAGTTCGCCTTCATCTTCGTGGCTCCGGTGCTGTTCGTGATCCACATCGTGCTGACCGGCATCTCCATGGCCCTCGCCTCCGCCCTGGGTGCCAAGCTCGCCTTCAGCTTCTCCTCAGGGCTGATCGACCTGGGCCTGTACGGGACCGCGCCCAACGCCCGGGGGATACCGATCGTCATCGTGATGGGGCTGGTCTACGCGGTGATCTACTACTCCGTGTTCAGCTTCCTGATCAGGAAGCTGAACATCATGACCCCCGGCCGCGAGCCCGAACCCGACATCGACTCCGGCGAGCCGGCCGCGCCCCCCGGTGCGGCACCTGGCGGCCCTGACGCCGGACCACCCGGCTCCTGAAGTGGTTTCGGCCGTCCAGCGAAGATCACAGCTCGGGCCGGAACCCGCTCCCCTCGGGGATGGACCACTCCAGCTCAAGGTCACCTTCTCCGCCCGAAGGGACGAACCGACCGGGATTTTCAGAAAGTTGGCGGACCGCGTATCTGGGCAGTGGGCCGGAAACTCCTTCATGTGTCAGTCTCTCCGCCCGCAAGCCGAGCCCCATCGGAGTCACCCATGTCGCCCCCACGACGTCCGGCGCCGCTCCCCCGGATCGCGCCGTCCCCCGCCGCCGAGCCCCCCTACGACGAGGACCGCCCCGCGGCGGACATCCCGGCCATGCCTCCGTACGTGCAGGGAACCCTCGCCCTCTCCCTCGAACCCGAGACTCCGGCACCTCCGACCGGGAGGCCACTGATCTGGGGCCCGCCGGGGGCGATCCCCGACGAGCGGCGGCTGCGCGCCCTCGCGCAGGCCGTCGCCGAGATCCTGTCCGGCAGGCGGCCGCCGGCGAGCGTCTCCTGTCACCTGACCGGCAGGGCCCAGGCCGAGCTGACCAGGAGCGGGAAGATCATCAACAGCGCGCGCCCGCCCCGGGCGGGCAGGGCCCACATATCCCAGCCCGAGGACGGGGTGGTGGAGATGTGCGCCGTGGTCGACTGCGGCGACCGTTCGCGCGTCCTGGCACTCAGGCTGGAGCGCAGGGGCGTGCGGTGGCTCTGCACCGAGTTCGAGACGACCCCCTGACACGCCGGAGGGCCCGCACCCATGGGTGCGGGCCCTCCGATCAGCGATCAGACCTCGACGTTCTTGGGGTCGCCGTGGCAGCGCTTGTACTTCTTGCCGGAACCGCAGGGGCACGGCGCGTTGCGCTCGACGTTGCCGTACGCGTCACGCTCGGCCTTGGTCCTGATCCGGGTGTGCTCCACCTCACCGCTCTCCCCCGGAGCCGTGTACTCCAGCTCGGCGGGGCGCTGCGGGCCACGCAGGCCACGGGCGATGATCGAGCGGGTCTCCGCGATCGCCACGTCCTCGGAAGGCTCGGCCTCCTCGACGATCGGGTTGCTCTGCACCTCGACCTCGAGGTTGAACAGGTAGCCGACCGACTCCTCCTTGATGCCCTCGAGCATCTGGGAGAACATCTCGAAGCCCTCGCGCTGGTATTCGATCAGCGGGTCGCGCTGGGCCATCGCGCGCAGGCCGATGCCCTCCTGGAGGTAGTCCATCTCATACAGGTGCTCGCGCCACTTGCGGTCGAGAACCGACAGGATGACGCGGCGCTCCAGAACCCGCATGCCCTCCGGGTTCATGGCCTGCGCGTTGATCTCCTCCTCGCGACGGTCGTAGGCGGCCATCGCGTCGGCCTTCACCCGCTCGTTGAGGAACTGGGCGGTGAGCTCCTCGCGGCCCCCGGCCTCCTCGATGAGCTCGTCGGCGGTGATGCTGATCGGGTAGAGCTGGCCGAGCGCCTTCCACAGCTTGTCGAGGTCCCACTCCTCGGCGAAGCCCTCGGCGGTGGCACCCGCGATGTACTCGTCGATCACGTCGTTGACGAAGCCGCGGATCTGCTCGTGCAGGTCCGCGCCCTCCAGCACCCGGTGACGCTCGGCGTAGATCACCTTGCGCTGCCGGTTCATGACCTCGTCGTACTTCAGAACGTTCTTGCGGATCTCGAAGTTCTGCTGCTCGACCTGGTGCTGCGCGGAGGCGATGGCCTTGGAGACGATGCCCGACTCGATCGGCACGTCGTCCGGGATGTTGAGGCGCGTCATGATCATCTCGACCCTGGCCGAGTTGAACAGGCGCATGAGGTCGTCCTCGAGCGAGAGGTAGAAGCGCGACTCGCCCGGGTCTCCCTGACGGCCGGAACGGCCGCGGAGCTGGTTGTCGATGCGCCGCGACTCGTGCCGCTCGGTGCCCAGGACGTAGAGGCCGCCGAGTTCGGTGACCTCGTCGTGCTCGGCCTTCACGGCCTCCTTGGCCTTCTCCAGCGCCTCGCCCCAGGCCTTCTCGTACTCCTCCGGGGTCTCGACCGGGTCGAGGCCGCGGCTGCGCAGCTCCAGGTCGGCACGGAAGTCGGGGTTGCCGCCGAGCATGATGTCGGTGCCTCGACCGGCCATGTTGGTGGCCACGGTGACGGCGTGCTTGCGGCCCGCCTCGGCGATGATCGCGGCCTCACGGGCGTGGTTCTTCGCGTTGAGGACCTCGTGCTTGATGCCCTTGCGCTTGAGCTCCTTGGCCAGGCGCTCGGACTTGGCGACGCTCGTGGTGCCGACCAGGACCGGCTGGCCCTTCTCGTAGCGCTCCTTGATGTCCTCGACGCTGGCCAGGAACTTGGCGTCCTCGGTCTTGTAGACCACGTCGGCCTGGTCCTTGCGGATCATCGGCCGGTTCGTCGGGATCGGGACGACGCCGAGCTTGTAGGTCTGGTGGAACTCGTTGGCCTCGGTCGCCGCGGTGCCGGTCATGCCGGAGAGCGTCTCGTAGAGGCGGAAGTAGTTCTGCAGCGTGATCGTGGCGAGAGTCTGGTTCTCGTCCTTGATCTTGACGCCTTCCTTCGCCTCGATGGCCTGGTGCATGCCCTCGTTGTAGCGGCGGCCGTGCAGGACGCGACCGGTGAACTCGTCGACGATCAGGACCTCACCGTCGACGACGATGTAGTCCTTGTCCTTCTTGTAGAGCTCCTTGGCCTTCAGCGCGTTGTTGAGGAAGCCGACCAGGTGGGTGTGCTCGGGCTTGTAGAGGTTCTCGATGCCGAGCCAGTCCTCGACCTTCTCCACGCCGGACTCGAAGATGCCGACCGTGCGCTTCTTCTCGTCGACGGCGTAGTCGCCGGTGTTCTCCTCGCCGTCCTTGCCCTCGGTGCCCCTGCGGAGCCGAGGAACGATCTTGGCGAACTCGGAGTACCACTTGCCGGACTGCTCACCGGGCCCTGAGATGATCAGCGGCGTCCTGGCCTCGTCGATGAGGATCGAGTCGACCTCGTCAACGACGGCGAAGTGGTGACCGCGCTGGACGCACTCCTCCAGCGACCATGCCATGTTGTCGCGCAGGTAGTCGAAGCCGAACTCGTTGTTCGTGCCGTACGTGATGTCGGCGTTGTACTGCTTGCGGCGCTCGTCGGAGGGCATGTTGGCCAGGATCACGCCGACCTCGAGACCGAGGAAGCGGTGGATGCGGCCCATCTCGTCGCCGTCGCGCTTGGCCAGGTAGTCGTTGACCGTGATGACGTGGACGCCCTTGCCCGAGAGGGCGTTGAGGTAGGTGGGCAGCGTACAGGTGAGGGTCTTGCCCTCACCGGTGCGCATCTCCGAGATGTTGCCCATGTGCAGGTTGGCCCCGCCCATGATCTGCACGTCGAAGTGGCGCTTGCCCAGCACCCGCCGGGACGCCTCGCGAACGGTGGCGAAGGCCTCGGGAAGCAGGTCGTCGAGAGACTCACCGTCGATGTAGCGCTGCTTGTACTCGGCGGTCAGTGCGCGAAGCTCGGCATCGGTCAGGCTCGTGAAGTCGTCTTCAATGGAATTGACCTGGTCGGCGATCCGCTTGAGCTTACGCAGAAGCTTGCCTTCGCCGGCGCGAAGAATCTTATCGAGAAAGGCTGGCACTTTAGGTAAAGCTCCTCGCAGGTCTTCCGCGGCCGGACCGGCCCGGCTGAGGACGAGACATGGTTCTCCGCTGCCATCGTAGGCGGTTCCGCCACCAGACACAGCCACCCTGAAAGACGCTCTTGTGGCCTGTGGAGTTCCTTGCCCGCTTCTTTGAGAGAGTACGGCCAACTTCAAAGGGTATGTCGTCTTTTGTCATGTTCGCATCAGGTGATCATGTGGACTCGACACAGCCCCCTCGGAGGGAGAGGCCGTGACGGCGAGGGATGACCACTGGGGCAGGGCGTCGTCCTGGCTGGCGGTGACCGTGATCATGTTGGGTTCCGCCGTCGCCGGAACCGGCCTCTGCACGGGTCCCAACTGGTTCCTGCTGTGGGCGGGCGCGACGGTCTGCGTCATCGGGGCCATCCTGGTGCTGGTCTTCCGGGTCTTCCAGGACGTCGTCGTGGACAGACCCCGCACGACGCGCGACCGGACCGCCCGGGGCGTCCTCGGCTGACGCCGGCCGGGGTCGCCGTCACCGGATCCGGGTTCCCCGCCCGGCGACGCCCTGACACCGGCATAGCATTTTCGTCGGTGTCAGGCGCTAGCCTCGGCCGCACACCGTGTTGTCTCCTCCCGGGGCGGTCATGAAGCTCTCCCTCTCCTCAGACGAGGCCCGTCGTCTCATCCTCCGCGCTCAGGGGTTCCTCGGCGCGGAGTCCCGGCGCGGCGGCGCCCCCGCTGCCTTGCGCCGCCTGGGTGCCGTCCAGCTCGACACGATCTCCGTGCTGGCCCGCTCCCACGAACTGGTCGCGTACGCCCGCCTCGGCGCCGTCGGCAGGCGGGAGGTCGAGCGGGCCTACTGGGACGAGCCCGCCAGGGCCTTCGAGTACTGGTGTCATGCCGCCTGCGTCCTGCCGATCGACGACTGGCCGCTGTACGCCTTCAGGCGGAGGTACTTCCGGGCCAGGAAGTTCCGCTGGCACGAGGTGCCCGACAGCGTCGAGGCGGTGCTGCGGCGGGTCCGCGAGAGCGGCCCGATCACCACCGCCGACATCGGCGGAGCCAAGAAGGGCGGCCCGTGGTGGGACTGGTCCGACTCCAAGATCGCCATTGAGTGGCTGCTCGACACCGGCGAGGTCGTCTGCACGCGCAGGGTGGGCTGGCGCCGGGTCTACGACCTGGCCGAGCGCGCGGTCCCCGGGCACCTGCTGGCCGAGGAGCCGTCCGACGCCGAGTGCGTCACCCGGCTCGCCGGCATCGCCGGGCGCGCGCTCGGGGTGGCCACCCGCGCCGACCTCGTCGACTTCCTGCGGCTGAAGGCACCCGAGGCGCTGCTGCTCGACGGCTGCCTGCGCGACGGGTCCGCCGGGCTGGTCCCCGTCCGCGTCCCCGAATGGCCCGAGCGTGCCGCGGACGCCTGGGCCGATCCCGCCGCGCTGGAGACCGAGCCCAGAGGCCGGCACCGCACGACCCCGCTCTCCCCTTTCGACTCCCTCGTCTGGGATCGCGCGCGCACCGCCCGCGTGTTCGGTTTCAACCACCGCCTTGAGGCGTACGTTCCCAGGGAGAAGCGCGTCCACGGCTACTTCACAATGCCGGTCCTGGCCGGAGGCCGGCTGATCGGGCGCGTCGACCCCGCCCGCGAGGGCGCCACCCTGGTGGCCCGCCAGGTGAGCCTTGAACCCGGCGTCACGCCCGGCAGGGGCGCGGCCTCGCTGGCCGGGGCGCTCTGGGAGGCGGCGAGCTGGGTCGGCTGCGACGCCGTCCGGGTCGAGCGGGTGGATCCCCTGCTGGCCGGCCCCCTTCAGGACGCCCTGAGCCGGGTGCCCTGAGCACGGACGCACCGGGCCGGTCGCAGAGCCGTGACGCCGGACCATGACGCTGAGCCCCGCTGGGCCGCCCGGGCACCGCAGGGCCCCGGCCGCCGCACCCGTACGGCGGCACGGGTGCGGTGACCGTCCCGCGGTCACCGCACCGGGGGCGGGTCAGGTGATCTCAAGCATCCGCTCGCGGACCGCGTAGACCACCGCCTCCATCCGGGAGTGGAGCTGGAGCTTGTCCAGGATGTTCCGGACGTGGTTCTTCACCGTGTTCTCGGAGATGAACAGCTGCTTGGCTATCTCGCGGTTGTTCATCCCCTTCGCGACCAGGCGGAGCACCTCCATCTCCCGGTCGGTCAGGCGCGGGACGGGGAGCTGCGGGGGCCGCTCGGCCTCCTTGCGGCTCATGCTGGCGAACTCGCTGATGAGTTTGGCGGCCATCGCCGGATTGATCAGCGACTGTCCTTCGTGGACACCGCGTACGGCCTCCGGCACCTCGTCGAGCTGGACGTTCTTCAGCAGGTAGCCGGTGGCGCCCGCCTTGATCGCCTCGAAGAGGTCCTCTTCCTCGTCACTCACGGTCAACATGATGATCCGCGTGCTCGGCACCGAGGCCTTGATCTCACGAGTGGCCTCGATACCGCTTCTCCGTGGCATCCGGACGTCCATGAGCATGACATCCGGAGTGAGGCGGTCGGCGAGCTCGACCGCCTCTTGTCCGTCGCTCGCCTCGCCGACAACCTCGATGTCCGTCTCCGCGGCCAGCGCCATCTCCAGGCTGCGGCGGATCAGCGCGTGATCGTCAACGATCAGCACGCGGATCGGTTCGCCGCGTCCGGTCGGGCTGGTTGCGTCGTCGGGTTCCGTCACGCCTCCTCCTCGGGGGGCCAGAGCCGGTGGACCGCCATGATTACACGGGTTTCATGGTCCTCGGTTGGTCGGAGAGGATCTTCGAGCGCGTTCGTCAGGGCTCGACGAGCCGCAGCACGCCGTAGTTGTACCCCTGACGCAGGTATACGACGCTCGGCTGCCCGCTCTCCTTGTCACGGAACAGGTAGAAGTCGTGCCCCACCAGTTCCATCTCCAGAAGTGCCTGGTCGATCGTGATCGGATCGGCCTTGTGGAACTTCTCCCTGACCATCAGCGGCCCATCCCCGTCCATCTGGATCGGGATGATGGTCTTGTCCTCGGAAAGGTCGGTCTCGGCCTGCTCGGTGAGCGACCGGTCCGGGGCGCTCTCGAACGTTTCCGCGAGCGCGGTGGCCGTCAGTTCGGCGACCGAGGGGGGGCAGTGGTTGCCGTGGTGGACCTTTCTCCGGTCGGCGAGACGCCGCAGCCGTCCTTCGAGCTTGCCGAGTGCGATGTCAAGGGCGGCGAAACGGTCGTCGGCCGAGGCCTCCGCCCGGACCGCTGGACCACGTGAATGAATGGTGAGCTCGACACGCTCTCGCTGATCGACGATACGGGGATTACGTTCTTTGGACACCTCCACGTCAACGCGAATGAGCTTGTGGTCCAAACGCTCGATCCTGGCCAGCTTGGTGTTCACGTGGTCACGGAATCGGTCACTCACTCCGGTGTGCCGACCCTTGACGATGATCTCCATGCACGGCCCCCCTTCGAATCTCGACGGTGGTACTGCGGCACCCGCTCGGCCGACCTGGTCTTCGTCCCCACATCCGCCTGCTGAGGGTTTCGCAGCTCTTTGCCACTACATGCCCTTCTCTTCTGGCGAGGAACATCTGGCTCCCCGGGAAGGCAGGACTTACCTCTAAGCCGCACCGTGATCGATCGACGAAAAGTCGTCTTACGTGGACCGTTTGGCCTGCGGCTGGCATCGGCTAGCCGTGCCGGCCCCCTGTCGGGGGTCGGTCCGGCGCAACCACGGACCCGAGCGGGTGCCATGGCTCAGACGCTATCCGCATCCCGGCCGAATGTCAGCTTGGCGATCGTGTCAAGGATCACTTTGTGTGCTTCACCGCCTGGCGGTCGATCACCGAAGACCCTGTCCCACGGGTGGGCGGCGCCGGGGGCGAGGGCCGTTCGCCACCGTTGAGCAGCCCGGAAGACACGATGGGGACAGTGAGGTGTGGCCTCGGAGTGAGGTGGGGCGCCGAGACCGTTCTTTACCCTCCGTCACGTTCACCGGTTCGGACTCTCCGGCGTGTCGCGGCGAGGGCCGGCCTGGCGGAGGCGACCGGCCACCGGCTCCGCGAGCCTCTCATCCTCCGTCAGGTTCACCGGTTCGGACTCTCCGGCGTGTCGCGGCGACCGTGGCGGCGAAGGACGGCGTCACGCCGACCTCGCGCATCGCCCTCGCGGCCTCCGCGAGCGTCGCTCCGGTGGTGACGATGTCGTCGACCAGCACAATCGCCTCTGCGCCACCCCAGGAACGCGGCACAGGCGCGTTGCGGCCGATCGTGACAGAGAAGGCCGTGGACAGATTCGCAGCCCGCTGGAGCGAACTCAGCCCCGCCTGGTCGGCGACCCGCCGCCGCTGGGCGAGGACCCTCGCCACGGTCGCGGGCCAGCCGGCCTGGCGGAGGCAACCGGCCGCCAGCTCCGCGAGCCTGGCCACCGGATCGTGCCCGCGGCGCCGGTGGGCCGGCCGGGCGCTGGGCACCGGCACGAGCAGCACCGGCCGCTCGCCGGCCGCCGTGGCGACGGCCAGGGCCAGGGCCCCGGCCAGGGGAGGTGCGAGGACCGTGCGGCCGCGCTCCTTGTAGGCGATGACCGCCCGCCGTACGGCCGGGGTGTATTCGGCCGCCGACCAGCACTCCGGCAGGCCCGGCGGGGCGGGGTCGGGCATCCGGCGCGCGGGCGTTCCGTGCAGCTCCACCGCGCAGCGGGGACAGACGAGGGAGCCCGGCGCGTCGCATCCGGCGCAGCGGGGCGGCAGGATCAGGTCGAGCATGGCGGTCGTCACCACCCCAATGTGTCATCTCGCACCGACAAAAAGCCCAGCCCAGAGCATCGGCCGGGAGCCCGCCCCCCGCCGCGGGAGGCCCGGGGCGGCCCGGGGCGGCCCGGGACCGGCCCGCGGTCAAGGCGGCTCAGCCCAGGGGGAAGGCCGGCGCGGACGGGCCGTTCTCGGTGAAGTCCGTCGAACCGGTCTCGTTCTTGACCAGTGGCTCCCACTTGGTGGAGGTCCAGTAGAGGACCTGCCGGTTGCCCTGGTCGTCCTTGGCCCCGGCCAGCAGGATGCTGTCCAGCGCGGTGATGCTCTCTATCCCTATCCGCGAGTCGAAGGCCAGAGGTTTCGGCTCCGCGGTGACCGACGCCTCCAGCAGTTCCGACTTGCCGGTGAGCGCGTAGAGGGTCTTGCCGTCCTTCCAGGCTATGTCCTTGATCGTCCGCTTGCCCTCACTGTCCACCACGGTCTGGAGGTTGGCGATGCGCGTGTTCTCCCGCTCACCGATGACGGTGCCGATGTGGACCTGCTCGCCCAGCCCGTCCTTGACGACCACCGCGACGTGCACGCCGTCCCGCGCGACCTTCAGCGACTTGACGTAGGCCGTCTCCAGGTCGGGGGCCGACACCCGGTAGCGGTGCTTGTTGTCACCGTCGTGCCTGGTCACGATCGAGGTGTGGTCGTTGGGCCGATCGACGGTCCAGAGCGTGTCGTAGCGGTCCCACGACGGCTGGATGAGGGATTCTCCGGTGGCCCACACCCGCCACTCGCCGCCCGCGGCGAGCGGCGCGACGGAGACGCTCTTGCCGTCCTGGGCGAGCGCCGCCACCTGCTGCACCGGCTGGCCGCTGATCGCCGGGCGGGTGAGCGCGTTCTTCTTCTGGCCGGCCCTGCCCGGCACCGGCCGCCCGACGTTCTCCTTGTCCAGCAGCCACAGTGCGCCGTCGGCGAGATAGAACGAGGTGACGGTGTCGGGGGTCGTCCACGGGTCGAAGTTCGACTGCTCCTGGGCGTCGATCTGCAGCGGCGTGTCGGCGTAGTACGACTCGCCGTTGACCTTGACCTCGAAACCCCAGCCGCCCTTGGTGAGCGCGGTGAGCGTCGCGGCGAGCTGGGCCGACATCGGGTCGATCAGGTCGGGGTCCACCCGCCTGGTGAGGTCGACGACGACCCGGTTGTTCTCGGTGGTGACGTCGATGAGCTCGGTGTCGGCGAGGGCGGAGCGCACCGAGCCCTTGAGGGAGCTGCTCGGTCCCTGAAGCAGCCGCTCCACGGTCGTCTTGGCGAAGTTGGCGGCCGGGTCGATCGGTACCCGCACCTGATCGACCACCAACCCCTTCCAGTGGGAGTCGAGGAAATAGAGATCCACGGGGAGGTAGCCGCGGGCGACGTCGGCCTCGGAGAGCAGGAGCCCGTCGGGGGCCGCGCTGATGCGCCACTCCCCGCCCGCTTCCTTGGCGAGCGTGAAGGGCTGGTTCAGCGGGCCGCCGCTCGGACGGTAACGGCCGTCCTGATCGATGATGGCGGTCTTGGTGCCCTTGAGTGTGACCTGGGCGTGCTTGTCCCCCTCCCGGAGCGGCGCGAACTTCTCGTAGTCACCCTGCCGGTAGACCGTGACACCGCTGTGCGGGTTCCAGTTGTTCGCGAAGTCACCGGTGAGGTATTGCCGGGCGATCTGGAAGTCGGGGTCGTCGGGGCTCGCCATCGCGGCGCGGAAGCCGGTGACGACCTCCTCCGGCGACCAGGCGGCCTTCGGCGGCATGGCGATGACCCGCGCGTACGGGTCGCCCAGCGGGTTGCCCTTGCGCTCGTTGTCGACGGCGACGACGGACTTGCCGCCGGTCGGGATGACCGAGCAGGCCGACGCCCCACAGACCAGGGTGACGGCCAGGATCGCCGTCCCCGCCTTCCGCGCGCGCTCAGTCGGCATCGCGTCCCCCGTCGGCCACCGCCGGCGACAGCACCGGCGTCATGTGCCCGCGCCACGTGCGGCGCATCTCCACCTCCGGCGGTACCAGCGGCAGCGGCGAGCCCCGCAGGACCGCCCCCGCCACCCTGGGCAGCGAGAGCCGGAACTGCGACCCCTCCCCGTGCGAGCCCCAGGCCTGCAGCCAGCCGCCGTGCAGGATGGCGTCCTCCCTGGAGATCGCCAGGCCCAGCCCCGTACCGCCGATCGTGCGCGCCCTGGACGGGTCGGCCCGCCAGAACCGGTCGAAGACCAGGTTCTCCTCGCCGGGTTTCAACCCCACCCCGTGGTCGCGTACGGCCACCGCCACCGCGTCCCTGTCGGCGGCGACCGAGACGACGATGTCCCGGCCCTCGCCATGCTCTATCGCGTTGAACAGCAGGTTGCGCAGGATGCGCTCGACCCTGCGGCTGTCCATCTCCGCCATGCAGGGCTCGCCGGGCAGGCGCAGGTCGAAACGGGTGGAGTGGCGCTCGGCCAGCGCCTCGGAGTCGGCGACGGCGCGGAGCACCACATCCCTGACGTCCACGGAGTCGACGTCGAGGTCGGCCGCGCCGGCGTCGTAGCGGCTGATCTCCAGGAGGTCGGCGAGCATCGCCTCGAACCGGTTGAGCTGGTTCTGCATCAGCTCGGCCGACCTGGCCGCCATCGGGTCGAAGTCCTCGCGGGCGTCGTAGAGCAGGTCGGCGGCCATCCGCACGGTGGTCAGCGGGGTGCGCAGCTCGTGTGAGACGTCCGAGACGAACTGCCGCTGGACCTGGGAGAGCTCCTCCAACTGGTGGATCTTCAGTGCCAGGTTGGCGGCCATCTCGTTGAAGGAGGTGGCCAGGCGGGCCAGGTCGTCCTCGCCGCGGACCTTCAGGCGCTCGTCCAGGCGCCCTGCGGCCAGCCGCTCGGCGGCCTGCCTGGCCAGCCGCACCGGCGTGACGACCTGGCGGGTGACCAGGGAGGAGATCGCGGCCAGCAGCAGCACGAGGCCGGCGCCGACAAGGATGATCATCTGCTGGACGGAGGCGAGCGTCTTCTCCTCCTTGTCCAGCGGGACGAGGTGGTAGATCTCATACGACGAGTCGAGCCTGGTCCCCCAGGTGTCGAGGCGGGTTCCGATGATCATCCCGGGCACCGGCTGGTCGGGCTGCCCCTTGTAGTACAGCGGGGTGTACCAGGTGCTGTCCTCGCCCGCCTCCTTCTTGAACAGCTCGTCGCGCTGCCTGGCCGGGATGCTGACGGGGTCGATGTTCGTGGTGCCGTAGAACTCCCCCGACAGCCCCTCGTTACGGATGATCACCGAGTAGCGGCTGGCCGACCCGGCCCGGCGCGCGAGCGCCTCGGTGGCCTGGCTGAGCGGGCTGCTTCCCCCCGGCTGGAGCGCCTGGCCCGACTCGACGGGCTGCTTGGCGGCCTCGGCCGGCTGGTTGAGATAGCCGAGCACCGCGTTCCGGTCGGCCTGGGCCTCGCTCTTCGCCGCGCTCTCCCTGGTCTCCAGGGTGGTCCTGACGATCTGCTGCATGAGGAAGACGCCGAGCACGGCGACGACCACGATGGAGATGACCATCGTGCTGGTGACCACGCGCAGCTGGAGCGAGCGCCAGAAGACGCGGCGCACCCTTCCGGCCGCCCGCCGGGTACGACGCCGGACACCCCGCAGCAACTGGCGCGGGGTGCGGCGGCGTTTCTTCGGTGCGGGAGGCATCTCGGGCTCCGGGGGGAGTCTCGGCTAGGCCGGGCCGGCCTTGTAACCGACCCCCCGGACCGTCACCACGATCTCGGGATGCTCCGGGTCCTTCTCGATCTTCGCTCGCAGTCGCTGGACGTGCACGTTGACCAGGCGGGTGTCGGCCGCGTGGCGGTAGCCCCAGACCTGTTCGAGCAGGACCTCGCGGGTGAAGACCTGGCGCGGCTTGCGGGCGAGGGCGACCAGCAGGTCGAACTCCAGCGGGGTGAGGTTTATGGTCTCCTCCTCCCGCTTGACCGAGTGTCCGGCGACGTCGATGGTGATGTCGCCGATCTGCAGGATCTCCGGCGTCGGCTCGTCGGTGCGGCGCAGCCTGGCCCGCACCCTGGCGACGAGTTCCTTGGGCTTGAAGGGCTTGACGATGTAGTCGTCGGCCCCGGACTCCAGGCCGAGCACCACGTCGATGGTGTCGCTCTTGGCCGTCAGCATGACGATCGGCACCCCGGACTCGGCCCGGATCCGGCGGCAGACGTCGATCCCGTCGGCGCCGGGCAGCATCAGGTCGAGCAGTACAAGATCCGGCCGAGTGTCGCGGAACGCGTCGAGCGCCTTGTCACCATCGGAGACGAAGGAAGGTTCGAAACCCTCCCCGCGCAGCACGATACCGAGCATCTCGGCGAGAGCGGCGTCGTCGTCGACGACCAGCACGCGTCCTTTCATGGCCCCTCATTCGTTTTACGCAGTTCGGGAGTTATTGGGATAAACCGCTCGGTCGTCGAAGATTACCCTTGTCCGTCAAGTAGATGACACCGGCCAACGACCAGCCTTCCAAATGACGAACTTTAGGCGTACACAACGCGAAGCGCGCAATGGTGCCCCCGCACGATCACCACCGGTCCCGGCGACTGCGAACGCCGGGCGGCGATGACCACGCTCCCAGTCTGCGGTAAACGACGGCGTCTCGGCCATCCCTCTGGCATCTCCGCCGCTCTTCGGGGAGATGAAACGTCCGCGTGATCGCCCGATCACCACGAACGGTGTGACCACATGCCAGGATTGGGATATGTCAGACGGTCACGGCTCCGCTCCCGGTACGCCCCCGGGCTGGGCGTCCAACCAACCTCCGCCGTACGGCGATGCCCCGGGATCGCCGTGGACCGCACCCGGCTCGGCCCCCGGCTCCCCCGCGGGCCCGCCGCCTCCCGGGCCACCCCGCGGCCAGGCACCGCACCGGCAGGGCCCCTACGGCCCGCCGCCCCATGGCTCGCCGCCCTACGGCGTACGCCAGGAGCCCCCCGCGATGCGCCCCGGGATCATCCCGCTGCGCCCGCTCGGCCTGGGCGACATCCTGGACGGCGCGATCAAGCTGATCCGCTCCAACCCCAAGAGCGTCCTGGGCCTGTCCGCGATCGCCGCGGCGCTGAGCGCGATCCCCGTGGCGATCGGGCAGGCGCTCCTGCTGGGCGACGCCGCGGCGACCCTGGAGAACCTGAGCGACCCGGAGGCGCCGGCGAACCTTCCGGAGATGAGCTTCCTCTCCCAGTACGGCGGCACCCTGCTCTCTTACGCGGTGCAGCTCGTGGCGGTGACGCTGCTGACCGGCGTGCTGACGCGCATCCTGGGCCGCGCCGTCTTCGGCGGCAAGATGACGACGGGCGAGGCCTGGGCGCTGACCCGGAGCCGGGTGCCCACGCTGTTCGGGCTGGTGATCGTCAGCACGGTGGCCGTGCTCGCCCCGATGCTCCTGTTCGTCGGACTGTTCGCCGCGCTCGACGCGGCCGGTGCCGGACTCCCCGCGGTGGTCATCGTGGGCCTGCTGGCGCTGCTGTCCTACGTGGCGTACGCCTTGTTCATCACCACCCGGCTGGCGCTCGCCCCCGCGGCCGCGGTGCTGGAACGACGCGGCGTCGTCGACTCCCTGCGCAGGTCCTGGAACCTGGTCTCCGGCGGCTTCTGGCGGACCCTCGGCATCCTGCTGCTCACCCAGATCCTCGCCGGTCTGGTCGGCACGTTGCTCTCCTTCCCGTTCACCCTGGGCGGGAGCCTCCTGGGCCTCCTGGGCGGAGACTCCCTCGGGGCGCAGATCGCCACGGCGGTCCTCATCGCCGTGGGCGCGACCGTCGGCGCGATGATCACCTATCCCTTCCAGGCCGCGGTCAACGGCCTGCTCTACGCCGACCGGCGGATGCGCACCGAGGCGTTCGACCTGGTGCTCCAGACCGCGGCGATCGAGCAGCGACGGCAGGGCTGGGTGCACGCCTCGGCCGACGATCTGTGGGATCCCTCCGTCACGCCCCCCGGCCCCGCGCGGCACGGGTCCCCCGACCAGGGAGCTCCGTGGTCCCACTCCTGACGTCCCCGTTCCCGGCGTCCCCGATCGACATCGGGCGCGAGGAGGCTCGACGCCGGGCGATCCAGGAGCTGCTCGGAGCCGAGTACGCCAAGGAGCCCCTGGTCGACCGCCTGTGGCGAGGGGTGAACCAGTTCCTCGGCGACCTGCTCGACCAGGAGTCCGCGGGCGTCGTCGGCAGCCTGGCGGCGCGAGCCGTCCTCATCGTGATCGTGATCGGGATCGCCGTCGCGGTGTTCCTGGTCGCCCGCAGGACCGCCAGGAGTACCTCCGCGCGCGCGGGGGGTCTCTTCGGTGGTGACCGCCGCCTCACCGCCGCCGAACACCGCGAGGCCGCCGAGCGGCTGGCCGCGGAGGCGCGGTGGGCCGAGGCGGTCCGCGAGCGGCTCCGGGCCGTCGCCCGCGACCTGGAGGACCGCGTGATCGTCGACTCCACGCCCGGCCGCACCGCCGGGGAGCTGGCGGCCGAGGCCGGGCTCGCGCTACCCGCGCTCGCCGCCGAACTGGCCGCGGCGGCCCGGGTGTTCGACGACGTCACCTACGGCGAGGTGCCCGGCACGCCCGAGGCGTACCGGGTCATGTGCGCTCTCGACGAGCACCTGCGCGCCGCCCGCCCGGCGTCGCCCGTACGGATGGGGGCACCATGAGCCTGGCCGCGCCCGAGCGAGCCGGGTCGACCTCCACCTCGCCGACCGCCCGCGACCTCTGGCGCGGCGGCAGGGGTGCCCTCCTGGTGGCGATCCTGGTGGTCGCCGTCGCCGTCGTCGGCGTGCTGCTCGGCGGCTCCGGCCCAGCGGGAAGGCCCCTCGACCCCGCCGACACCTCGCTGTCCGGCGGCAAGGGCCTGGCCCGGCTGCTACAGGCGCGGGGCGTGCGGGTCGCGCGGGTCACCTCGGTCGCCGAGGCCGAGTCCCAGGCCGGGCAGGCCGGTTCCACCGGCAGCACCCTGCTGGTGAGCGACGCCTTCCCGCTCGACGAGGCGAAGGCGGATCGGCTCGCCGCGACACCGTCGGACCTGCTGCTGGTGGGCGTACGGTCACATCTGGAGCGGCTCGCGCCGGGGGTGGGCCCGGCGCGGGAGGTGCGGGCGCGCTCCCGCGAGCCCCGGTGCGCGCTGCCGGCCGCGGCGAGGGCGGGCAGCGCCTACCTCGGCGGCACGGCGTTCACCCTGCCCGCCGGGGCGACCGGCTGCTACCCCGCCGACGGGCGGCCCACCCTGGTCTTCCACCCCACCGGGGACCGGAAGGTCACCGTCGCGGGCGACGGGCAGTTCATGACCAACCTGCGGCTCGCCGAGGACGGCAACGCCGCGCTGGCGATGAACCTCGCCGGCGGGCGCCCCACCCTGATCTGGCTGACGCCCCCCGAGACCACCTCGGCGGCACGTGGCGAAGCGGATTTCTACGACCTGATCCCCGGTGGGGTCAAATGGGCCGTGGTGCAGGTGCTCGTCGCGGTGCTGCTGCTGGCGCTCTGGCGGGGCCGCAGGCTCGGGCCCGTGGTGGCCGAGCGGCTGCCCGTCGTCGTCAGGGCGGCCGAGACCGTCGAGGGACGTGCCAGGCTCTACCGTGCGAGGCGTGCCCGCGATCGGGCCGCCGCGGCCCTGCGCGCCGGCTTCATCGACCGGGTGACCCCCCGTCTCGGGCTGCCCTCAAGGGCGGGAGCCGACGCGCTGGTGAACGCGATCGCCGAGCGGACCGGCCAGCCGGCGCCACATGTGGGCGCCGCCCTGTACGGACCTCCGCCACTCGACGAGGCGGGGCTGGTAGCCCTGGCCGAATACATGGACATCGTGGAAAGGCAGGTCGGAAAGTCGTGACCACACCACCGGGGAACGGCGATCTCGCCGAGGCGACCTCCGTCGTCAGGACCGCGCCCGGCGCACCCGCCGCGCAGAGCGCGGACGGCGCCAGGGAGGCGCTGGGAGCCCTGCGCGCCGAGGTCGCCAAGGCGGTCGTCGGCCAGGACGCCGTGGTCACCGGGCTGGTGATCGCGCTGCTCTGCCGGGGCCACGTGCTGCTCGAAGGCGTGCCGGGCGTCGCCAAGACCCTGCTGGTGCGCACCCTGGCGGCGGCGCTCTCGCTCGACTTCAAGCGCGTGCAGTTCACCCCCGACCTCATGCCGGGCGACATCACCGGTTCGCTGATCTACGACGCGAAGACCTCGGAGTTCGAGTTCCGCGAGGGGCCGGTCTTCACCAACCTGCTGCTCGCCGACGAGATCAACAGAACCCCTCCGAAGACGCAGGCCGCGCTGCTGGAGGCGATGGAGGAGCGCCAGATCAGCGTGGAGGGGACGGCGCGCGGGCTGCCGGACCCGTTCATCGTGGCCGCCACCCAGAACCCCGTCGAGTACGAGGGCACCTACCAGCTGCCCGAGGCGCAGCTCGACCGGTTCCTGCTCAAGCTGACCGTCCCGCTGCCGCCCCGCGACCAGGAGATCGCGGTGCTGGAGCGGCACGCGCTCGGCTTCGACCCGCGCGACCTGTCGCACATCAGGGCCGTGGCCACCGCCGCCGACCTCGCCGCGGGACGCACGGCGGTCAGCCAGGTGCACGTGGGCCCCGAGGTGCTCGGCTACATCGTGGACATCGCCAGGGCCACCCGCCAGTCGCCCTCGCTCCAGCTCGGCGTCTCACCACGTGGCGCGACCGCGCTGCTGGCCGGGGCGCGGGCCTGGGCGTGGCTGTCGGGCCGCGCCTACGTGACGCCCGACGACGTCAAGGCACTGGCCAGGCCCGCGCTGCGGCACCGGATCCAGCTGCGCCCCGAGGCCGAACTGGAGGGCGCGACCGCCGACGGCCTCATCGACGCCGTCCTCGCCTCCGTCCCCGTACCCCGCTGACCGATGGCGCTGACAGGACGGGCCGCGCTGCTGGCCCTGCTGGGCACCCTGGTCGTGCTGTTCGCCCCCCGTGGGGGGCCCGCCGTGGCCGGGGTGGCGCTGCTGATCGCGGTGCTGGTCGTGATCGACCTGCTGCTGGCCGGAAGCGTGCGCCCGCTGCGCTTCACCCGCTCGGGCGAGCGGCTGGTACGGCTCGGTGAGTCGGTCGCGGTCGAGCTGATCGTGGAGAACCCCGGTCCCCGCAGGGTGCGCGGCGTGCTCAGGGACGCCTGGCCCCCGTCCGCCGGGGCCGCCCCCCGGCACCTGCCGCTGGACGTGCCGGCCGGCGAGCGCCGCCGGCTGGTCACGACGCTCACCCCCACCCGCAGGGGTGACCGCGAGGCGGTCACGGTGACGGTGCGGGCGCTGGGACCGCTGGGCATCGCGGGCCGCCAGGGCTCGCACCGGGTGCCCTGGTCGGTCCGGGTGCTGCCGCCCTTCCTCAGCCGCAAGCACCTGCCCGCCAAGCTGTCCAGGCTCAGGGAGCTGGAGGGCCAGCATCCGTCGATGGTCAGGGGGCAGGGCACCGAGTTCGACTCGCTGCGGGAGTACGTGGTCGGCGACGACGTACGCTCGATCGACTGGCGGGCCACCGCGCGCCGCAACGACGTCGTGGTCCGCACCTGGCGGCCGGAGCGCGACCGGCGGGTGCTGATCGTGCTCGACACCGGCCGTACCTCGGCCGGGCGGGTGGGCACCGCCCCGATCCCGCTGGCCGGCGAGGTACCGAGGAGCGGTCAGCAGGGCGGGGCGCGGGTGGTGCCCGGCTGGCCCCGCCTCGACTGGTCGATGGACGCGGCGCTGCTCCTGGCCGCGCTGGCCTCCCGCGCGGGCGACCGGGTCGACTTCCTGGCCCACGACCGCGCGGTGCGCGCCTGGGTGTCCGGCACCGGCCGTACGGAGCTGCTGTCCTCGCTGGTCAACACCATGGCTCCGATCGAGGCCGAGCTGGTCGAGGCCGACTCGGCCGGGATGGTCGCCGCGGTCATGTCACGGGCCAGGCGGCGCTGCCTGGTCGTCGTGCTGACCGACCTCAACCCGGCGGCGCTGGAGGAGGGCCTGCTGCCGGTGCTCCCCCAGCTCTCCGCCCGGCATCTGGTGCTCCTGGCCGCCGTCTCCGACCCGCAGGTGGCCGAGATGGCCGCCGGGCGCGGCACCTCCGAGCTGGTCTACGGCGCGGCGGCGGCCGAGCGGCTGAGCTCGGGGCGGCGGCGGATCACCGCCCTGCTGCGCCGCCAGGGCGTGGAGGTGGTGGACGCCGCCCCCGAGCAGCTCGCCCCCGCCCTGGCCGACGCCTACCTGGCGCTGAAGGCGTCCGGGCGGCTCTGATCGTCGTCCCGGTGCCCTGGAGGCGCGTCCGGGGGTCCGAGCCCGGGGCCGTCACGTTCGGCGAGGCCGGCGGGCCCGGGAGGTCCGGCGGGGCACTCAGCCGGCGCTCGGGGCGAGGTCGGGGGCGCGCTCCACGTCGCCGGTCTCGCCGGCGGCCACGGCCCGGCGGCCAAAGAAGATCACATAGGCCAGGAAGGCGGCCTCCGCGACCACCCCGATACCGATCCGCGCCCAGGTGGGCAGCCCCGAGGGGGTGACCAGCCCCTCGATCAGCCCGGAGACCAGCAGCACCACGACCAGGCCGAGCGCCACGCTCATCACGGCCCTGCCCTGCTCGGCCAGGGCCTCGACGCGCCTGCGCGGGCCGGGGTCCACGACCGTCCAGCCGAGGCGCATGCCGACGGCGGCGGCGAGGAACACCGCGGTCAGCTCCAGCAGGCCGTGCGGAGTGATCAGGCCGAAGAAGATGTCGAGCTTGCCGCGCGAGGCCATCAACCCGGCGGAGACGGCCACGTTGGCCGCGTTCTCCCACAGGACGTACGGGATCGGCAGGCCGAGCAGGATGGACATGATGATGACCTGCATCGAGACCCAGGCGTTGTTCACCCAGACCTGGCCGGCGAAGGAGGTCGCCGGGTTCTCCGAGTAGTAGTCGGCGAAGTCGTGCTCGACGAGCTGGGTGATCTGTTCCGGGGTGGCGATCGCCGCCTGGACGCCGGGGTTTCGCGCCACCCAGACGGCGACGACCGTGGAGACCAGCAGGAAGGCGGCGGCGGTGGCCAGCCACCACCAGCGGGCCCGGTAGGCGACCACCGGGAAGGAGACGGTGAAGAAGCGGACGAACTCCCGCCAGGCCGGGGTGTGCGCCCCGGTCACCGCCGAACGGGCGCGGGCGACGAGCGCCGACAGGCGGCCCACCAGGATCGGGTCCGCCGAGGCCGAGCGGACCAGGGACAGGTGCGTGGCCACCCGCTGGTAGAGGTCGACGAGCTCGTCGACCTCCGCGCCGTCCAGCGAGCCACGCCGCCGGACCAGATCCTCAAGGCGGTCCCAGGCGGGCCGGTGCGCGGTGACGAAGGCGTCGATGTCCACGCGGGCAGCCTATCCAGTCACGGGTAGGGTGCTGATTGTGTCCGATGTCGTAACCGGCGAGGCCGTGGTCGTCGAGGTCCGCGTCGCCCAGCTCCCGAGCAGGGCCGCGGCGCTGCTGATCGACATGACGGTCCAGGTCCTGATGCTGCTGGGGATCTCCCTGCTGGTCGGCAGCCTGGGCCTGCTGAGCGACCCTGCTCTGACCACGATGGTCTACCTCGTGCTCACCGTGCTCGTGATCGTGGGATACCCGGTGGTGTTCGAGACGCTCACGCGCGGGCGCAGCCTGGGCAAGCTCGCCCTCGGGCTTCGGGTCGTCAGCGATGACGGCGGTCCCGAGCGGTTCCGGCAGGCCCTGTTCCGCGGGCTGGCCGGGGTCCTGGAGTTCTGGATGCTCAGTGGCGCCCCCGCGCTGATCAGCTCGCTGATCTCGGAAAGGGGCAAGCGGCTCGGCGACGTCTTCTCCGGCACCATCGTGATCTCCGAGCGTGCCCCGCGGCAGTACGGGCCTCCGCTGGACATGCCGCCTCAGCTCGCCTCCTGGGCGGCGACGCTGGAGCTGTCGCGGCTGCCCGAGCAGGTCGCGGCCACCGCGCGGCAGTACCTCATGCGCTGGCACGATCTGGCCCCCGCGGTGCAGCACGGGATGGGGGTGCGCATCGCCACCGAGATGTCGGCCTTCGTGTCCCCGCCCGCCCCGCCCGGAGTGCCGCCGTTCGCCTACCTCACCGCCGTCCTGGCCGAACGCCGGCGCCGCGAGCAGGCGCGCCTGGCGCAGCGGACCGGCACGCCCCGGCCCGTCCAGCAGTGGTCCGGCCACGCCTCGCCCCGGCCCTATGCGCCTCCCGGAAGCGGAGAGCGGCCGTACGCCCCTCCCGGGGCCGCCCCCGAGCCCTACGACCGGCCGGCCTACCGGCCGTCACAGCCGCGGATCCCGCTCCCGCCCCCGGCCGGGCCGCCGCATCCGGCGCCACCGCCCCCCGCGACCCGGCCCGTCGAGCAGGCCCCCGGCCCCACGCCGGGCGGTTTCGTCCCTCCGGCCTGACCGTCCCGGACAGGCACCTCGCACGGGCGGCGAGACATCGCCTTCGCCGTTCCCCGACGACGACCGCTCGTACGCCGTCCGCGGGCGAGTCACGGGAACACGGCGCCACCGGCGCCCGGCAGGCGAAGAGGGATGGCGGGAGACCCGCCATCCCTCTTCTCAGCAGACCTGCGAACTCACCTCAGGACGTTCAGTGACCGCCCTGGTAGGAGGCCTGGGTCTGCACGTTCAGCCGGTCCAGGCGCACGTTCCTGGCCGGGTCGGTGCGGCGGTCGTCGATCTTGATGACCTCCAGGCCCCGGTAGAAGTCGCTGGCGTAGACATAGCCGTTGTAGTAGTACGCCGACCAGATGCCGCCGCCCCCGCCGCTCGGCTCGGGACCGCGCTCGAAGAAGCCGAACTCCTGCGGGCGGGCCGAGTCGGTGAAGTCCACGAAGGAGACGCCGCCCTGGTACCAGGCCTGGACCAGGATGTCCTTGCCCTTGACCGGGATCAGCGAGCCGTTGTGCGCGACACAGTTCTCGGTGTCGGCCTGGTAGCGGCCGATCTTGAAGTAGCTCCTGAAGACCAGCTTGCCGCGGACGATGTCGTAGATGGCGTCGGCACCGCGGTTCGGGCCGATCGCCTCGTTGCAGGTGGCCGCGCCACCGCCGCCGAGCTCGTCGGTGAAGACGACCTTGGTGCCCCGGTTGTTGAACGTCGCCGAGTGCCAGAACGCGAAGTTCGGGTCGGTGGTCCGCGCGGTGACCACCGGCTTCTCCCGGTCGGAGATGTCGAACAGGACGCCGTCCCCCATGCAGGCTCCGGCCGCGATGTCCTTCTCCGCGTAGACGGTGATGTCGTGGCAGCCGCTGGTCGGGCGCAGCAGGCCGGGCTGCGTCTCGTTGCCTCCGTCGGGGAAGACGACCGGCGTGCTGACCACGGCCGCGTCGGTCGGCTTGCGCAGCGGCACCTTGATGATCGAGATCTTGTCGTGCGGCGGCAGGCAGTCGGGGAACGAGTCGCTCGGGGCGTAGGAGGAGACGTACAGGTAGACGTTCTTCTTGTCCCTGCCCTTGCCGGGAACCAGCGTCAGGGTGTGCGAGCCACAGGCGGTTTCCACCGCCTTGATGTACTTGGGGTTCTTCTTGTCGCTGATGTCGAAGATCCGGACGCCCTCCCATGACTCCTTGATGTCGGCACCCTGGCCGACGCTGTTACAGGAGTCGTCACTGCGGGAGGCGTCGACCGCGCCGAACAACAGGTCGCCGTAGACGGAGACGTCCATCTGGGAGCCGGGGCACAGAACACCGCTGACGAGCTTGGCCCGCTTCGGGTTCCTGATGTCGTAGATCGAGAAACCGCCGTAGTTGCCGACGTAGGCGTAGTCGCCCTGGAAGGCGATGTCGCTGTTGACGGTGGTCTCAAGGCCGGGAAGCTTGGGCAGGGTGGCCACGTGCGTCACGTTGGGGCTGGTGACGACCTCGCCGGGTGGGGGGATGTCGGCGGCCTGCGCGGAGACCGTGGTCATCAGCAGCGCGGCGGCCGTCGCCGCCACGACCAACGCCCTGACGGTCCTTCGTGGAGCGAGCACTCGGGTGCCTCCTTGGAACAGACATAAGGCATGCATAAATTAGCAAACCGTCTGCTCTGACACCCAGATCAACAAGACATGACTTTGTCACAATAAAATATGATTCAGTCCCTTTACAGGGGCCCTGGAAAAGTTTACGGTCTACCTCCTTTTTCGATTCTCCCCGGCACTCCACCCCGTAACGGGTGATGGCCACCGGGCACCCGTCGGGTGCCCGGTGGCCATCGGTTCAAAGGTCAGTGACCCTTGTTGTCGGGATGGTAGGAGCCCTGGGTCTGCGGGTTCAGGTCCTTGAACTTGACCTTGCCGGCCTTGTCGGTGAGCTTGTCATTGATCTTCAGAACGTCAAGACCAAGGTTGAAGTCACTGCCGTAGATGTGGCCGTTGTAGTAGTACGCGGACCAGAAGCCACCGCTGAGCCTGTGGGCGCTGTCGGGGCCGCGCTCGAAGAAGGCGATCTCCTTGGCGTTGGCCGAGTCGGTGAAGTCCACGACCGAGATGCCGCCTTGGTACCAGGCCTGGACCATGATGTCCTTGCCCTTGACCGGGATCAGCGAGCCGTTGTGCGCGACACAGTTCTCGGTGTCGTCCTGGTGGCGGGGAATCTTGAAGTAGCCCTTGAAGGCGAACTGGCCGCCCTCGATGTCGTAGTAGGCGTTGGCGCCGCGGTTCGGGCCGATCGCCTCGTTGCAGGTGGCCGCGCTGCCGCCGCCGAGCTCGTCGGTGAAGACGACCTTGGTGCCCTCGTTGTTGAAGGTCGCCGAGTGCCAGAACGCGAAGTTCTCGTCGTCACGGACCGTGGCGGTGACCTTCGGGTCGACCGGGTTGGAGATGTCCATCAGGACGCCCTCGCCCATGCAGGCGCCGGCCGCGATGTTCTTCTCCGGATAGGCGGTGATGTCGTGGCAGCCGCTCGTCGCCGAGGTGCGGTAGGGGTACGGCAGGCTCTCGCCGGGGTTACCGCCGTCCGGGAACAGGACCGGCGTGGCCACGACCGAGGCGGACGCCGGGTCCTTCACCGGCACCTTGATGATCGAGATCTTGTCGTGCGGCGGCTGGCAGTCGGGGAACGACGCGCTCGGGCTGTAGGAGGAGACGTAGACGTAGACGTTCTTCTTGTCCCTGCCCTTGCCGGGAACCACCGTCAGGGTGTGCGAACCACAGTTGGTCTCGACCGCCTTGACGTACTGGGGGTTCTTCTTGTCGCTGACGTCGAAGATCCGGACGCCCTCCCACGAGTCCTTGTTCGCGGCGCTCTGGCCGACGCTGCTGCAGGAGTCGTTGTTGCGCGAGGAGTCGACCGCGGCGAAGAGCAGGTCGCCGTAGACCGACAGGTCCATCTGGCCGCCGGGGCAGACCACCGAGCTGACCACCGAGGTCTTCTTCGGGTTCTTGATGTCGTAGATCGAGAAGCCGCTGTAGTTACCGACGAAGGCGTAGTCGCCCTGGAACGCCATGTCGGTGTTGATGTCCGTCAGGTTGGCAGGCTTGGGCACGTTGGTGACGTGCTCGATGTTCGCGCTCTTGGCGATCTCGCCGGGCGCCGGGATGTCGGCGGCCTGTGCGGGCACCGCGGCCAGCACCGTGGCGACGGCGACTCCGGCCACGAACAGGAAACGGCCGGTCAGGCCCTTCCCAGAGGGGGTGGACACTCGTGAACCTCCTAGCTACATGCACTGATAAAGCGTGCATAAATACCTAAATCGTTCATCCTGCACAGTCGGTCAGGCAAGCCGTCACAGTGTCAGCAACTGTTTTCGACATGCGGCCTTTACGGACCGCCCCAAGAGGGTTTACGGTCTTGCGGCACTGGACAGACAGTCCGAAATGCCGCGTATCTTCGGTGACGAGCCCCCTCTCGTCACATCGGCCCGACCCGTTAGGGTTGGGGTGTTCCGCGGCGGCCACGTTGGACATGGCGTTCCAGATGCCGTGTCCGTGCGGGGCGGCTTCGGGCGCGCCGGCCTGCGGATCGACAGATCCGACCGGCAGATCGGAAGCCGAGATCCCCGGCCTTCCGGCCGTGGAAGGACGTCAATGGACATTCAGCAAGGAGACCGGGTGCGCGTCGCGCTCATCGCCGTGATCGCCGCACTGTCTCTCAGCGCGTGCACTTCGGAACCGAAACCGTCCGCGGCCCCCCAGGCCTCGGCGCCGGTGATCGTCCCAGGCAGGCCGGGTGAGGTCGCCAGGACCGTCGACCCGGGCGAGGCCGCCACGCTCGTGCCCCTGCCCACCCCCAACGCGGCCGACGTGAAGTACGTCCAGGACATGATCGTTCACCACCGTCAGGCCCTCGACATGTCCTCCCTGGCCCCGACCCGGTCCGAGCACACCAAACTGAAGGGCCTGGCCTCTCGCATCAAGGACGCGCAGGGGCCGGAGATCCAGTTCATGACCACCTGGCTCCAGCAGCAGGGTCAGCGGGTTCCCGAACACCACGCCGGGCACGGCGACATGCCCGGCATGGCCACACCCGAGCAGATGGAGGCGCTCAAGGCCGCCTCTGGCAAGGATTTCGACCGGCTCTTCCTCCAGCTCATGACCGCGCACCACCAGGGCGCCATCACGATGTCCGAGCAGGTCCTGACCTCCGGCTCACACGTACGGATCGAGGAGCTGGCCAACGACGTCTCGGTCACCCAGAGCGCCGAGATCCGCAGGATGCAGGAGATGCAGGCCGAGCTTTGAACCGCTCCCCTTCGTGAACGGCTCCGTCGCCAGGGCGGACAGAGTCATGAACCCCCGCGCGGCCTGCCCGATGCGTTCAGGGCGATGCGCGGAGCGCGGGCGTGACTACGAGCCGAGCCGCCACGAGTGGAGGTACTCCCCCTGCTCGGAGGTGAGCTCGTCCATCTCGATCCCGGCCGCGGCCAGCTTGAGCCGCGCCACCTCCACGTCGATCTCCCCCGGCACGTCGTAGACCCCGGGCTCCAGCCGAAGCCGCTCACGGGCCAGCCAGGCCACCGAGAGCGCCTGCGCGGAGAAGGACATGTCCATGACCGCGGCGGGATGCCCCTCGGCGGCCGTCAGGTTCACCAGGCGGCCCTCGGCGAGCAGCAGGATCCTGCGACCGTCCACGAGAACGTACTCATCGGTGTTGGGGCGTACCCCCCGGTGGATCTCCTGCGCCAGGCCGTCCAGGGCGCGGACGTCGATCTCGACATCGAAGTGCCCGGCATTGGCGAGGATCGCGCCGTCCTTCATCTCCGCCAGGTGCTCGCCCCTGATCACGTCGCGGTTGCCGGTGACCGTGACGAACACGTCTCCGGCGCGAGCGGCCGCCGCCATCGACCGTACGTCGTAGCCCTGCAGCAGGGCGTCCAGCGCCTTGACGGGGTCGATCTCGGTCACCACCACCCGCGCGCCCAGGCCCCTGGCCCGCTCGGCGACGCCCCGGCCGCAGTAGCCGAAGCCGGCGACCACCACGGTCTTACCCGCGAGCAGCGTGTTCGTGGCGCGCATGATGCCGTCCATGGTCGACTGGCCGGTGCCGTAGCGGTTGTCGAACATCCGCTTCGTCCGCGTGTCGTTGACCGCCACCACGGGGAACCTCAGTGCCCCCTCAGCGGCCATCTGGCGGAGCCTGATGATGCCGGTGGTGGTCTCCTCGCATCCCCCGGACACCGTCCGCAGCAGCTCGGTCCGCTCGGTGTGCAGGATGTTGACCAGATCGCAGCCGTCGTCCAGGACGATGTCGGGGGCGATGTCGAGCGCCTGGTGGATGTGCTGGTAGTAGACGTCCCTGGTGACCCCCGCCCGCGCGTGCACGACGACGCCGTAGTCACGGAGCGCCTCGGCGACGTCGTCCTGGGTGGACAGGGGGTTCGACGCGGCCAGGGCGATCTCAGCCCCGCCCGCCCTGAGCGTGCCCATGAGCACCGCGGTCTCGGCGGTGACGTGCAGGCACGCGGCGATCCGCAGCCCTTCCAGCGGCCGCTCGGCGGCGAACCGCTCACCGAGGGCGGTGAGCACCGGCATCGCCCGCGCCGCCCACCCGATCCTCCGCTCACCCGCGGCCACCAGAGCGCTGTCCACGTCTCTCCCCAGATCGCCCACCAGATCGCCCGAAGGCCCCCGCGACGCCGCGGGGGCCCGATGAGACCTGACCGCAGGTGTCAGTAACGGTAGTGCTCGGGCTTGTAGGGACCCTCGACGTCCACGCCGATGTACTCGGCCTGCGCCTTGGTGAGCTTGGTGAGCTTCACCCCGAGGGCGTCGAGGTGGAGGCGGGCGACCTTCTCGTCCAGGTGCTTGGGCAGCACGTAGACGCCGATCGGGTACTCACCGGTCTTGGTGAACAGCTCGATCTGCGCGATCACCTGGTTGGTGAAGGAGTTGGACATGACGAACGAGGGGTGACCGGTGGCGCAGCCCAGGTTCATCAGGCGGCCCTCGGCGAGCACGATGATCTGCTTGCCGTCGGGGAAGCGCCAGGTGTGGACCTGCGGCTTGACCTCGGTCTTCTCGATGCCGGGAATCCTGGCCAAACCGGCCATGTCGATCTCGTTGTCGAAGTGACCGATGTTGGACACGATCGCGTTGTGCTTCATCTGGGCCATGTGGTCGGCCGTGATGATGTTGAAGTTGCCGGTCGTGGTGACGAAGATGTCGGCGATGCCGACGACCTCGTCCAGCGTGGTGACCTGGAAGCCATCCATGGCGGCCTGAAGCGCGCAGATCGGGTCGATCTCGGTGATGATCACCCGGGCCCCCTGGCCCTTGAGCGCCTCGGCACAGCCCTTGCCGACATCGCCGTAGCCGGCGACGACCGCCACCTTGCCGCCGATCAGCACGTCGGTGGCGCGGTTGAGGCCGTCGAGCACCGAGTGGCGGCAGCCGTACTTGTTGTCGAACTTGGACTTGGTCACCGAGTCGTTGACGTTGATCGCCGGGAAGAGCAGCGTGCCGGCCTTGAACATCTCGTACAGGCGGTGCACACCGGTGGTGGTCTCCTCGGTGACGCCCTTGATGCGCGAGGCGATCTGGGTCCAGCGGCCCTCGTCGGTGACCGTGCGGCGGAGCAGGTCGAGGATGATGCCCCACTCCTCCGGGTCGTCCTCTCCCGTGCTGGGCACGGCGCCGGCCTTCTCGTACTCGGCCCCCTTGTGGACGAGCAGGGTGGCGTCGCCGCCGTCGTCGAGGATCATGTTGGGGCCGTCACCGCCGGGCCACGCCAGTGCCTGCTCGGTGCACCACCAGTACTCCTCCAGCGTCTCGCCCTTCCAGGCGAAGACCGGGACGCCCTTGGGGTCCTCGGGGGTGCCTTCGGGGCCGACGACCACGGCGGCGGCGGCGTGGTCCTGGGTGGAGAAGATGTTGCAGCTCACCCAGCGGACCTCCGCGCCGAGCGCGACCAGGGTCTCGATGAGCACGGCGGTCTGGATGGTCATGTGCAGCGAGCCCATGATCTTCGCCCCGGCCAGCGGCTGGGCCTTGGCGTACTCCTCGCGGACGGCCATCAGACCCGGCATCTCGTGCTCGGCGAGCTGGATCTCCCTGCGCCCGAAGGCCGCAAGGGAAAGGTCGGCGACCTTGAAGTCCATGTGTGGTTACCCCTCTGGTTGATGGGCGGCGTCCGCCTCACACCCTCGCCGATCGCGCTCGTCTCGCGATCACGCTTCGCTCTCGGGCCGGGCTCGCCACTCCACCGGAAAAGTCGACGGTTGCGAGTTTAGGCGTCCGGGGAGCCTCCGCGCACCCTCTGAGCGGGTAACCTGACACAAGAATGTAAGCTTTCCCGAAAATCCATCAGAGAGGGGCGGCGATGCGGATCACCGAGGCCGCCAGGAGGCTGGGCATGTCCCCCCGGATGCTCCGCTACCGCGAGGCGCTCGGCCTGCTCCCGGAGATCAGAAACCAGGGCGCGCACCGGCGGTTCGGCCCCGAGGAGCTCTCCGCCGTCGCCCAGAGCGTCGAGTTGGAGAAACGGTTCGACATCTCCCCCGCCGAGCTGGCCTTCGCGCTGCGAACGCTGAGCGAGCCCGCGGTCGCCCAGGCGGTAAGGGACCTGGGGCTGCGGATCGGCCGTCTCCAGGCACCCCGCAGGGCCCTGGACTTCGAGAAGGAGAAGGCGCTGCGACTGCTCCAGCGCCCTCAGGCGTCCCGTCCGGGTTCAGACTGAGTCGTTGACCCTGGCTCTGTCCAGGTCGGGCTCCAGGTAGATGACCCGGGCCTCGGGGACGGCGGCGCGGACGCGCTGCTCGGCCTCGTCGATGCCCCTGGCCACCTCGGCGGCCGTGTCGTCGTGATCCACCGCGATCTTGGCGGCGACCAGGATCTCCTCCGGGCCCAGGTGGAGCGTGCGCATGTGGATGACCCGGGTCACCTCGGGCGCGCTCTCCAGGGCCTGCGCGATGCGCACCTCGACCTCGGGACCGGCGCCCTCGCCGATCAGCAGCGACTTGGTCTCGATCGCCAGGATGACCGCGATGACGGCCAGCAGCACACCGATCATCAGGGTGCCGATGCCGTCCCAGACGGGGTCGCCGGTCACCACGGCCATCGTCACGCCGAAGAGCGCGAAGAGCAGGCCGAGCAGCGCCCCCAGATCCTCAAGCACGATGACCGGCAGTTCGGGCGACTTGGCGCGGCGGATGAACTGCACCCACGTCTGGTTCCCCCGGACCGTGTTGGACTCGATGATCGCCGTCCTGAACGAGAACGCCTCGGCGATGATCGCGAAGATCAGCACACCGAAGGCCCATATCGGGGAGGTGAGCTCCTCCGGTTCGGAGATCTTGTGCCAGCCCTCGTAGAGCGAGAACACCGCGCCGATGGTGAACAGCACGACCGCCACCACGAACGCGTAGAAGTAGCGTTCCCGGCCGTACCCGAAGGGATGCTGGGGCGTGCGCGCGCGCTGCGCGCGCTTCCCGCCCACCAGCAGCAGGGCCTGGTTGCCCGAGTCGGCCACCGAGTGGACCGACTCGGCGAGCATCGATGACGAACCCGTGAAGAGAAACGCCACGAATTTGGCCACCGCGATCGACAGGTTGGCGGCCAACGCCGCGATGATTGCCTTGGTACCGCCGCCCGCGCTCACGGCAGCCTCCGCTCAGCTCATTTGCTCTGGTAAAGATGAGACAGGATCCTATTGCGAAATCCTCGACCTGACCTCTGTGATCGCCGACACAGTGGTCGGGTCGATCCCGTACCCGAGAGCGAGGTAGGTACTCGCGAAGTCTCCGAGTGCGGTCAGCGTGGCGAGCCGCTCCAGCGGGTGCTCCCCCTCGGCGGCGATCTGGGTGACCGGAACGCCACGATCCTCCGCCAGCCGCACCGACGCCTCCCGGTGCCGTACGACCCGGGGGTGCTCGTCCACGTCGCGCAGCACGAACAGCCGGAGCGACCTGCCGCTCTCGTCGGCGAAGATGTCGCGGTGGGCGAGCGGGCCGTCGAGGGCGGCCACCTGGTTGTGGTCGACCTCGGGGAGCTCTCCCCACATCGCCGGATACTTACCGTTCATGTTGAGCCCGCAGGCCCACCAGTGGGCCGCGACGGCCGCCACCGGGGAGGATCCCCAGATCATCGGCACGGTCTCGGCGATCTCCATGGCGAGCGACTTGCCGGGATTGATGAACGACTCGCTCGTCGGACGGCAGCGGTGCGCGAGGTCCTCAAGGCGCTTGGCCACCCCCTCGAACACCTGCTCGCCCGCCTCGACCAGGCCGAATCCGGCGGCGGCGACGACCAGCGGGACCGACAGCGCCCACAGCGAGGCACGCGGCCGGCCGCCGTCCGTGACGGGCACGAACGGCGCTCCCGCCTGCCTGGCGATCGCGTGGAGCGGAGATTCGGGGGCGCCGACGGCGAGCAGGCGGCAACCGCGGCGGACCGCCTCGGCGGCAACCGTGAGCGTCTCCTCGGCTCTGCCGGAGTGCGACACCGCGATCACCAGGTCGGTCGCGCCGATCCAGCCGGGCAGCCGGTAGGACCTGACCGTCACGATCGGCAGCGGGGCCCCGTGGCCGCACACCACGTCGAGGACGTCACCGGCGATGCCGGAACCGCCCACGCCGGCGACCACGATCGCCCGGGGCCGGCCGTCCTCGGCGAGTGCGGACAGGCCCGACTCCATGGCGACCCGGTGGGAGGTGCGGACCTGCGCGGCCGAGTCGGCCACCGCCCGCAGCATGCCCGACGGGTCACCGTCGGCCGGCTGTTTTCCGTCGTCGAGCCGATCGGGCTCCCAGTTCACGACTTCCGGGCCTCGTCGACCAGCAGGACCGGGATGTCGTCCCGGACCGGGTAGACCAGGCCGCAGGAGGCGGAGGTGCAGGACAGCTCGTCCACCTCGGGCTCGGCTCGCAGCGGGGACTTGCAGTTGGGGCAGGCCAGGATCTCCAGCAACCAGTCGTCGATCTTCACTCGTTCAGCTCCTCACGACAGCAAGGACCTCGTCCCTGACCGCTGCCATCTGAATCTCGTCTGCCGCCTCGGCGTTCAGCCTGAGCAGCGGCTCTGTGTTGGACGGACGGAGGTTGAACCACCATCCCGGGCCGGAGACGGTCAGGCCGTCCAGCTCGTCGAAGGTGACGCCGTCACGGGTGGCGAACGCCTCGCGAACCCGCTCCGTCGCCGCGACCTGGTCGGCGACCGTACTGTTGATCTCTTCGGAGGCCGCGTAGCGGGTGTATCCGGCCAGTATCTCCGAGAGCGGCTTCTCCTGCTCGCCCAGCGCGGCCAGCACGTGCAGCGCGGCCAGCATGCCGGAGTCGGCGAACCAGAAGTCCCTGAAGTAGTAGTGGGCGGAGTGCTCGCCGCCGAACACCGCGCCGGTCTCGGCCATCTCGGCCTTGATGAACGAGTGACCCACGCGGGTGCGGACCGGCCGGCCGCCGAGTTCGGTGACGATCTCCGGAACGCCCCTGGAGGTGATCAGATTGTGAATGATCACGGCGCCGGGGTGCTTCACCAGCTCCCGGGCGGCGACCAGCGCGGTGATCGTGGACGGCGAGACCGATTCGCCGCGCTCGTCGACCACCCAGCAACGGTCCGCGTCGCCGTCGAAGGCCAGTCCGATGTCGGCGCCCACATCGAGCACCGTCTTCTGCAGGTCGCGCAGGTTGTCCGGCTCGATGGGGTTGGCCTCGTGGTTGGGGAAGGTGCCGTCGAGCTCGAAGTATAGGGCGGTCAGCTCGATGGGCAGCCCCTCGAAGACCGTCGGGACCGTGTGCCCGCCCATCCCGTTCCCCGCGTCGACCACGACCCGCAGCGGCCGGATGCCGGAAAGGTCGACCAGGCCGCGCAGGTGATCGGCGTAACCGCGCAGCAGGTCGCGCCCGGAGACCGTCCCACCCCCCTGCCCGCCGAGGCCGCCCGACGCCAGGATCGCGGCGGCCCGGTCACGGATCTCGATGAGCCCGGTCTCCCCGCCGATCGGCACGGCGCCTGCCCTGCACATCTTCATGCCGTTGTAGCGGGCCGGATTGTGGCTGGCCGTGAACATCACCCCGGGCAGGCCGAGACTGCCACTCGCGTAGTAGAGCAGGTCCGTGGAGCCCAGCCCGGCATGGACCACGTCGGCTCCCCGCGAGACGGCCCCCCTGGTGAAGGCCGCCGCCAGCGGCGCCGACGACTCACGCATGTCGTGCGCCACCACGGCGGTCTCGGCCCCGGTCACTTCCACAAAGGCCGCGCCGATCGCTTCGGCGGTCTCCTCGTCGAGCTCGTCCGGCACGACGCCACGAACGTCGTACGCTTTGAAGATCTTGACAAGGTCGCCCACTCCAGCTCCACCCTTTGCGTCGTGTCCGCTGCCGTTGCCTTCCAGTTAACGCTGGTCAGCGCATTGTCGGGCAGTCCGCGCCTTACGACGCGGACGTTCTCCCTCGTGGGAGTTCTCGCTTCACCGCCGACCGCCCGGCCTTGCGGCCCGGTCTCACACCGACTCCACGAGCGTTTAAGGTCTCCCCGCAACTCTGGGCGACCTGACCGTGAGCACGATCAACGCTTCAGGAGACCAAAACCCTCGCCGGCCACGGCGAAGCCACGGTCAACAGGCCGTACCACTCTCCCAAGCATGTCAAAGCATAACGGCGCGCGCTCATATCCGAGCAGCTCCTACTCCCCACCCTAGTAGGGTCAGCGGTCGCGCTGGGGCTGAGCCGAGCGGAGCACCCGCAGATGACCCCGGCGCCCGACCTCGACGCCCTGGCCGACCGGCTCGATGCCGCCGCTGGGGGCGGGTCTCGCGGCCTCGCGGACCGCGTTGGCGAGGGCCTCCAGATCGTCCGTACTCGGTGTGGCGCTGTCAGTCGGCAGGCGGACCACCTCCCAGCCGCGGGGGGCGGTGAGCCGCTCGGCGTGCTCGGCACACAGGTCGTAACAGTGCGGCTCGGCGTACGTCGCCAAGGGCCCGAGAACAGCGGTCGAATCGGCGTAGACGTACGTGAGCGTGAAAACGGCAGGCTGACTGCACGCGGTGCGGGAACAGCGGCGGACGGGGCTCACGGTGGGACCGTATCCGGTAAGCGTCCGGGGCGCCACTATCTGAGCGCTCTTAACGAGCGTGTCGCCACAATTCGGACACGTGTCCCGGCTTCCACCCGCCTGTATGGCTTACGCCCCTCCTCCGCGCTCCCGCCACACGGCCGCTCGCGCACTCGATACGCCACCTTCCGTCACCGGCACTCCCACCCCCGCTCGGGTCACGTCTAAGCTGGGGCCGTGAGCCCGGCACCCGGCAGACCTCGTTCTCCCCGCAGGCGCGACAGGCACGGCCGCGGCCTGCGCGGTCCGCTCGCGCCCTCGCACGTGCCGATCGCCAAGTCCCGCAGCGAGCGGTTCGACGATCTCGTCCTGGACGCCGTCGACCGGCTCAAGCCCCGGTGGGCCAAGCAACTGGCGGCCGTGGAGTTCGCGGTCGAGGAGGTCCCGCCGATCAGCGAGCTGGGCGACGGCCCCGGGCTGCCGGCCGGCGAGCCGATCCCGTTCGGACGGGCCAAGCCCGCCGACGGGAACCGCCCGGCCATTGTGATCATTTACCGCCGCCCCCTGGAGAGCCGGTCCCGCGACCGTGACCACCTCGGCGCGATGGTGCACGAGGCGGTGGTCGAGCAGGTCGCGGGCCTGCTCGGACTCTCTCCGGAATCGATCGACCCCGGCTTCGACGACCACGACTGACCTGTCCGAACCGCCTGTCAGGGCAGGACCGTCGCGGCGGACTCCGCGACCGGCGGGATCAGCGCCCACATCCGGGCCGCGGCCAGTGGCTGCACGGTCAGCGCCGGCCCGCCCTTCCGCCGCTCGTCCATGACGCGCCCGCCGTAGACCGGTCCCGAGCCGGGCATCGGCTGCACGACCACCGCGAAGACCCCGTCCACCTTGGGCAGTTTGACCTGCTTGGTACGCGAGGCGGAGATGTCCACCTGGAACGGCTCGCCCGGCTCGCCCTTGCGCGGAACCACCTGCACGCTCACCTTTCCCGCCGTGTCCGGCGCGGTCAGCAGCAGCCGGGAGGTCACCTTGCCCTCCGTGCGGTTGTCGGCGACGACGCTTCCCAGGTCGACGGGGTCCGCCCCGGCGGTGAAGGCCACGTCGACCTTCGCCCCGGTGCCGGTGGCGACGAGCCCCGCGACGATCGGGGTCTCCGAGGTGAGCACCAGCGCGGACGGCTGGCCGCCGATCCCGGTGGACAGGTCGAGGGTGGCGACGGAACCGGCGGGCACCTCGACGAGCTCGCGGCCCTTGAGCGCGTACGTCCCGTCGGGGGTGAGCGCCCTGACCTCGACCAGCGTGTCGACCTCGGCGTCGGAGGCGACGAGCAGCTCGCGTTTCCCGCCACCGCCGGGGATGCCCGGCACCACGACGCGGGTGGCGGGGGCCGCGGAGGCGGGCAACCAGTCGACGCCGCGCCCACCGTTCATGATCGCCCTGGCCGCGGCGGTGACCCGCCCGGAGCTGGTGCGCACCTGGATCGCCAGGGCGAGCGCCGAGGGCGCGAGATCCCCGACCTTGATCGAACGGTTCTCACCGGGTTTCAGGGTGAACACACCACCGCTGTCGGCCACCACGGGACCCTCGCCCGAATAGACCATGATCTCCACGACGGCCGGGGCGAGGTCGGCGTTGGTCAGGTAGAGGGTGACCTCGGCCGCGGCCGGCCCCGGGCCGACCAGCCAGGTGCTCGCCACCGGCTCGGTGCAGCGCACCCCGGCCAGTCCCCGCTGCCTGCCCGACTTCTCCTTGCGGGTCTGCGCCACCTCCAGGCCCGCCGCCATGCTCCCGGTGGCCGTGATGACAAGGGGCGGTGACGAGGCGGGGATCTTCTCATGCCAGAGACGGCCTGGGGTGTCGAGGGTGGCGAGGGTCCTGTCACCGGTGACGAGTGCCGCGGTCCCCTGCGCCCGGCTGCCCGGCGGGGCCACCACGCCGACGGAGGCGTCCCCGGGCGATGGGCAGACCGTCGTCACCGAGGCGACGGGAACCTTCTGAGCCTGTGGCGCGGGGGTGGCGGCCGTCTGTGGCTGGGTGGCGGAGGCCACCCCGTACAGGGCGAGCAGGGCCACCAGCACCAGCACCAGCAGGCTGAACCGGTTCTCGATCAGGGATTTCACCGGGGGGCCAGCTCTCTACGGGACTCGGGCAGGTCCTGCGGGGCGGCGGGCTGGTCGGACTCGGTACGCGAGCCGGGCGCGGCCAGCACCAGGACGACCAGCACCAGCGCGGCCTGTACCCACAGCCAGCGGCTGTGCCAGGGGTCGCCGGGCGGGGTGACCGGAACGGCGATCGGCTGGGTCAGCCGCCACACGCCGACCGAGCGGGACAGGCTCATCCTCGCCAGCGAGGGCTGCGAGTCGAGGGCGGCGCTGATCGCCGCGTCGACGGGCGCGGTCATCACGACGAACCGGACACCGTGCGCCGCCAGCACCCGGGCGTCGTCGCCGCCCCTGCCGGACACCAGCCCGGCCGTGGCGACGCGGACCCGCTCCCTGGGCCCCTCGGGCACGGGGATGTCGGCCTCGCCGATCACCGGGGTACGTCCGCGAAGCACCGTGAAGAGCAGACCGTTCGGCGAGGTGCGCAGCAGCAGGGTCCGCTCGCCACCGGCGGAGTTGACCGCCGCGAGGGCGGGCATGACGTCGCGTACGGTTCCGCGGATCGGGCCGTTCACCCCCTCGGCGATCCACATGCCCGCGGCGAGCAGCGGCGTGGAGAACGCGACCAGTACGACCCCGAGCGCGGCGAGCCTGCGCAGCCCGCCGGCCGCCCGGAACTCCACGACCCGGTCGGCGGTGAGCGCGGCCACCACGAGCATGCCGGTGGCCGCGAAGGCCAGTGGCACACCGGGCCAGGCGGGAGCCTCGACATCGCCGTTGATCGAGGTGACGGGGGTCCTGCTGACCAGGATGGCCACCAGCACGCCGAAGAGGGCGACGCCCCAGCCGACCGCGATGACCATCCGGTTGCGGCGCATCAGCAGCGCGAGCAGGCAGGCGGCGATGAGACCGCCGGTCACCCAGAGTGGCGGCATGCCGGGCCCGCCCGGGCTGAGCAGCAGCAACGACTGCGCGGGCAGCCCGGGGTCGACCAGCGCGGGCTGGTGCAGCCCGGCCTCCAGTAGTAGCCGCTTGGGATCCGCGACCAGCTGGGCCAGCCAGGGGAACAGCAGGACCACGGGCACGGCGAACGCCACGAGCATCGAGACGGCGACGCCCCGGCGCGGGAAGGCCAGCGCCGCCAGCGCGCCGAGGATCGCGGTCAGCGGGTAGACCAGCGGGGCGAAGGCGGTGCCGACGGCCAGCAGGAGCCCCAGGCCCCAGGCGGCGCGGCGGGCACGGCGCCGCTCCCCGGCGAGCACCGTGGTGGCGAGCGCCGCGTAGACGGGAAGCAGCACGAAGACCACCGCGGTGCCGAGCCGGCCCGCGGCGACCGCGCCGGTGGCCACCGGCAGGAGGGCGTAGGAGGAGGCCAGCCAGACCCGGGTCCAGCGCCCCGGGATCATCGACCGGGTGGCCGCGTACGCGGAGATCCCCGCCAGCGGCACACAGCCGAGCAGCAGCAGCGAGACCGCGAGCCACGTCTTGCCGAACAGCGCCGTGGAGAGCACGGCCAGCACCGCCACGTACGGCGGAGCCCACGCGTCGGTGCCCAGCCCCGTCTGGTGGTGGCTCTCACGGTAGAGATCCCACAGGTCGGAGGCCCCGCCGATCACCGGGACGAGCGCGCCGCCGCCCAGCCTGGCGCCGCCGGTCAGGGCGCGCTCGGCGATCAGCGTGACCAGGGCGAGCGCCAGGAAGAGCAGGACGCCCGGGTTTCCGAAGACGCGCTGCATCACACCGGCGTCGGTGAGCAGTTCCTCGCCGTCCTCCTGCTGCGGGTGCGGCGAGGTCGCCACCGCGTGGTGGCGCCCCTCGGACTCCACGAACCCGCCCCCGGCCAGATAGTTCTGGGCCCGGTCGACGAGCCGCCGGTAGCCGGCACCGGGCGGGGTGAGCAACCGACTGATCGCCGGGTACGCCTGCCTGCGCCCCTTGGCGCGCACCCGCCGAGCCTTGATCATCCGAATGGGATGGCCGAACACCGAGCCGAACGCGAGGAACTCGTCCAGCGCGTTGGCGGGCTGCTTGGCCACCAGGAACAGCGCCGTGCGGAGGACGGAGCCGAACGCGTTGCGTACCAGCGCCCACAGCAGCGGCCTCAGCGGCAGATTCGCCATGACGACGAAGAGGGCGTTACGCCGGTCCAGGCGGCGGGGGTGGTCACCGCTGGCGGTGATCCGGCGGCGTCGCCTGGTGGCGGCCTCGGCGTGCCAGGCGACCGCCCGGGTGACGTTCTGCACTCGGTATCCGGCGGCCCTGACCCGCCAGCACAGGTCGAGGTCGTCACGGAAGAGCGGCAGGGCCGGATCGAGACCGCCGACCTCCTCCCAGACATCCCTGCGGATCAGCATGCCCGCGGTCGAGACCGAGAGCACGTCCCTGATCCCGTCGTACTGCCCCTGGTCGAACTCACGGGCCTCCAGCCCGGTGTTCCTGCGGCCGGTGCGGTCGACGGTGACGCCGACCTCCAGCAGGATCCGCCGGTCCAGCCAGTCCCGGAGCTTGGGGCCGAGCACCGCCGCCCGGGGATCCGCCTCGGCGGCCTCCAGCAGGATCCGCAGGGCATCGACGTCCGGCGCGCAGTCGTCGTGCAGCAGCCAGATCCACTCCTGCCCCCCGCCGGGGCCGAGCTTGTCGAGCACCTCGGCGACGGCCTCGCCGAAGCCGGTCGAGCGCGGCAGGGTGAGCACGGCTCTGGAGCCGAGGGCTCCGGTCAGCAGCGCGGCGCTGCCGTCCCTGCTGCCGTTGTCGACCCCGACGACCCGGTCCACGGGACGGGTCTGCCGGAGCAGGGCTTCCAGGGTCTCCCCCAGCCAGCGGGAGCCGTCGTGGGAGACGACGATCGCGGTGACCGTGTGCTGGGGGCGATGGGGGCGCTGGGAGTCGGTGATGGACATACGTCCCGTGTTCAGGAGGCGTTGATGATCGGCGCGACAACGATACGACACCCTATGTCTGACTATGCCTTACATCTGGTCGCGCGCAGGAAAAAGGGCCACGTGACCGACGGTCACGTGGCCCCATGGAGATATTCGTCAAGCGCCCCCGAAGGGGCGTCACATACTTCTTCGGTGTTCTTCAGTGGTTGGATTTCCAGACCGTCCGGACCTCGGCGTGCCCAAGTCTTACAGCCGTCCGCTTCCCGGACGGCTCAGACCGCCTCACGCTTGATCCGCCGTCGCTCCCGCTCCGACAGCCCACCCCAGATTCCAAACCGCTCGTCGTGTTCCAGCGCGTACTCAAGACACTCGGCACGCACCTCGCAGGAGCGGCAAACCTTCTTGGCCTCGCGGGTGGAGCCTCCCTTCTCCGGGAAGAACGCCTCCGGGTCGGTCTGCGCGCACAAGGCGCGCTCCTGCCAGCCAAGCTGCTCTTCAGCGATGCTCTCCTGTGCGATGACCAGGTCGGCCACTGCACACCTCCCTGCCGCACGCCCGCAAATGGAGCCCCCCTATGAACGCCTCCCCCTTACCCACCCAGAGAAAGGCGTAACAACACGTGTGTAATTACACGCGCGTGCCCGGTGTGGCGTCAAGCGGCATGCTGGTATCCGGGGAAAGACCTGCTCTCCCCGGTTGTGGGTCGTGTGCCTGCCACGACGGCAATTGCACCAGGTGATCGCCGCGATCGCCAGGGGCTCAGTGCTCTCGGCGGTCGGAACCGTACCAGGACATGTTCTGATCCTGACCGGGGCCCACCCTCTCTCTATCCGGGCTTTGCTAATCCATGCCCTGACCTGGGCGTTGTTCGGGCTTGTAGATCGCGGTGGGGTCTATCGGCTGCGAGTCCCACGTCCTGACGGCGAGCGCGGGGTCGCTCAGCGGGTCTCCGGAGTAGGTGCTCGGGTCGAACCTGAGCGTCGCCTCCGAGCGCGGGTCCCACTGGTGACCGCCGCCCTGCGTCTGGTACGGGGCCTGCGGGGCCGGGGGGTTCTGCGGAACCTGGGGGGCCTGGGGGGCCTGCTGCGGATGCCCGAACGGGCCGTCGTAGCCGGAGGAGCCGTACTCGGGGACGCGAAGCTGCGGCTCGGTGCCCTGGGCCTGCTGCTGGTAGCTCTCCGCCTGCTGGTACGCCTGGGCCATCTGCTGTGACCTGAGGTCCACCGGATCGGGTGCGGGGTACTGCGGGCCCGGCTCGGCCGGGCGGGCGAACTCCGCGCTCGGGTAACCGCCGAACGGCTGGCCGTAGTTCTCCGGAGGCTGCGGGAAGGACTGCGCCTGGCCGTCGAACGCCGGGCCCTGGCGGCCGTCGACCGGCGGGTAGGGCGCGGGGGCCTGCTGCTCGGACTGGTGACCGTAGCCGGACGGCTGCGAGTCCTGCTGCCCGAAGCCCTGCGGCTCGGGCCGCTGGTAGGCCGGCGGCTCGGAGTGCGGCTCGGCCTGCGGGTAGCCCTGCGACTCCGAGCGCCGGCCGGAGCCCGCGGGCTGCGACTCCTGGCCGTACGCCGGCGAGTCGGCCTGCCGGCCGAAGCCCTGCGGCTCGGGCTGCCCGTACCCGGGGAGATCGGCCTGCCCGTAGTCCGGCTGCCGCTGCTCCGGGCGGAGGCCGTACGCCGAGGAGTCGGTCTGCCGGCCGAAGCCCTGCGGTTCCGGCTGCCCGTACGCCGGGGAGTCGGGGAACTGCGGATAGCTCGGCAGGCTCGGGCTGGAGTGCCGCCCGGAACTCACCGGCTGCGACTCCTGACCGTACGCCGGCGGGTCGGCCTGCCGGCCGAAGCCCTGCGGCTCGGGCTGCCCGTACGCCGAGTCGGGGAACTGCGAATAGCTCGGCAGCCGGGGTTCCGTCTGGGGCTGCTGATCCACCGGAGCGGCGTAGACCGGCGGGTCATAGGCGGCTGCCGGCGGCTCGTACGGCTTGGCCGGAGCCGGGGGCTGCACGTCGGCCGCGATGTACGGGCTCGGGGTATAGCCCCCGGTCTGCGCGACGGGCTGGGAGACGGGCTGCGGCGGCTGCGGCGGCATGGACTGCGGGTACCCCTGCCCCTGCGGCTCCGGCTGCTGGGGGGACTGCGCGTAGGAACCGGGCGGGGGAGCGTACGGCTGGTTCTCGGCGGGCGGCTGGTAGGGAGGCTGGGACTGCCCGTCGCCTGCCTGCGGCGCGGACGGCGCGTAGGAGGCCGCCTGCTGCCCGTACCCTTCGGAGACGTGCGCGGGCGGAAGCGCGGGGAGGTTCTGCGGAGGCTGCGGAGCCTGGGCGGGCGGCGCCTCCTGCGGGTGGTGGACACCCTGCTGCGCCATCTGGCCCTGGGGGTACCCGCCCGGCGCCTGCGGATGGTCCTGGAAGGGAACCTGTCCCTGCGCGGGAACGGGCTGCTGGGGGTGGTACCCCTGCTCCCGGGGGTGCTCGGCGGGGCGGCCGAAACCGTCCTCGGCGCGGAGGGCACCGGCGCGTGAACCGGCGGGGATCGCCTTCGGCAGCACGTAGAGCAGTGCGACCGTGATCAGCGCGAGGGCGGGCAGGTGGATGAGGAGAATTTCGATCTTCTCCTGGAGATCCGTCACCCCCCCGAACAGCGCGGTGAGCAGGCTGATCGCGCCGAAGAGCACGGAGAGCACGAGCGTACCGGCCGCCACGAGGGCCATCGGCTTCAGCCGCTCGATCACCGGACCGAGGTGGGTGGCCAGCAGCACGGCGCCGACGAGCAGCGCGGCGGTTGTCGGCGAGGTGAGTTGACCCAGGTAGCCCGCCGCGCGCACGGCGAAGGACGATCCACCGAACAGCAGGCGTTCGATGCCGACGAGAACACTCGCGGACGCGACGGCTACCATGAGCCACGCCGCCGGTTCCCGGAGCCGGCCCGCCTCGACATTGATCACAACTACCCCCATAGGGTCTTTAGGTAAACCCGGGCCAGTTTTGCACATGGCTGACTTTGCTGTTGGTAGTCCCAGGAAGCCCACCAACCCCATAAGTGCTCCATTGCACCTTATATGTCCATAATTCGGGCACCAGGACAGGCGATTCTGCCAGCACGGACAGCCCTCATAACGATCATGAAAAGACTGCCCCACCCCTCTCCCGGCACCCCGCCGACATCCGTGACGACCTAGTGGAACACTGGACGGCATGCGCATCGTGTCCCTCGCCGGCGGAATCGGTGGTGCCCGCTTCCTGCGGGGTCTTCTCACCGCCGCCCCCGACTCCGAGATCACCGTCATCGGCAACACCGGTGACGACATCAGTCTCTACGGCCTGCGGGTCTGCCCCGACCTCGACACCGTTATGTACACCCTGGGCGGTGGCATCGACGAGGAACAGGGCTGGGGACGACGGCAGGAGTCGCACGTCGTCAAGGAGGAACTGGCCGCCTACGGCGTCGAGCCGCAGTGGTTCGGCCTCGGCGACCGCGACTTCGCCACCCACATCGTGCGCACCCAGATGCTCGACGCCGGATACCCGCTGTCGGCGGTCACCGAGGCACTGTGCCGGCGCTGGCAGCCGGGCGTGCGCCTGATCCCGATGAGCGACGACCGGACCGAGACCCACGTGGTCATCACCGACGAGCGGGGCCGCCGCGCCATCCACTTCCAGGAGTGGTGGGTGCGGTTGCGCGCCTCGGTTCCCGCCGAGCAGATCATCCTGGTCGGCGCCGACCAGGCGTCCCCCGCCCCCGGCGTGCTGGAGGCCATCGCCGCCGCCGACGCGGTCGTCCTCCCGCCGTCCAACCCGGTCGTCAGCATCGGCACGATCCTGCAGATCAAGGGCATCCGCGAGGCCCTGGAGAGCAAGACGGTCGTCGGGGTCTCCCCCATCATCGGCGGCGCCCCCGTGCGCGGCATGGCCGACGCCTGCCTGACCGCGATCGGCGTGCGGACCACCGCGCAGGCGGTCCTGGAGCTGTACGGGTCACCGCTGGTGAACGGCTGGCTGGTCGCGGAGGAGGACGCCGGGGTGGCCCTCGCCGGCGTCGACGTCGAGGCCCGCCCGCTGATCATGCACGACGCCGAGGCCGCCGCCGCCATCGCCCGCGCGGCCCTGGACATGGCTACGCGGCTCGCGTCCTCCCCCGCCGGCGGGGAGGGCTCGCGATGAGCCGGAGCAGGCGCGGGCGGCGGAGTCCCGCCGACGTCAGAGTGGAGATCTTCGCCGTTCCCGGCATACCCGAGGTCCACGAGGGCGACGACGTCGGAGAGCTGATCGTCACGGCCCTGCCCGATCTGCGTGACGGCGACATCCTCGTGGTCACCTCCAAGATCTCAAGCAAGGCCGAGGGCCGGGTCCTGCACGGTGTGAACCGCGCCGAGGCCGTCGGCGCGGAGACGAGGCGGGTGGTCGCCCGCAGGGGCGAGACCGTGATCGCCGAGACGAGGCACGGGTTCGTCATGGCCGCCGCCGGGGTCGACGCCTCCAACACCCGGCCGGACACGGTGGTCCTGCTGCCCGTCGACCCGGACGCCTCCGCCTCGGCCATCAGGGCGCGCATCGCGGAACTGCTCGGCGTGTCGGTCGGCGTGATCATCTCCGACACCTTCGGCCGCCCGTGGCGCAACGGCCAGACCGACATGGCCGTCGGCGTCGCCGGGGTGACTCCCTCTCTCGACTACCGAGGCGTGTCCGACGACTACGGCAACGCGCTGGAGGTCACCCTGACCGCCGTCGCCGACGAGTTCGCCGCGGCCGGAGACCTGGTCAAGGGGAAGGTCGCGCAGACCCCGGTGGCGGTGATCAGGGGCCTCGCCGAGTACACCACCGAGGACGACGGGCCGGGCATCCGCGAGCTGGTCCGTCCGTCCGCCGACGACATGTTCCGGTACGGCTCCCGCGACGTGGTCTTCGCCCGCAGAACCGTCCGGGAGTTCTCCGCGGAGCCCGTGGACGGCGCCAAGGTCCGCAGGGCCGTCGACGCCGCGATCGCCGCACCCGCCCCGCACCACACGACCCCGTGGCGGTTCGTCCTGCTGGAGTCCGCGGGGACTCGGGAGAAGCTGCTGGACGCCATGCGCGAGGCCTGGATCGCCGACCTGCGCGGCGACGGCCTCTCCGAGGAGTCGATCGCCAGGCGGGTCAGGCGGGGCGACGTGCTGCGCGCGGCCCCGTACCTGGCGGTGCCCTGCCTGGTCATGGACGGCTCGCACGGCTACCGCGACGACCGGCGCAACGCCGCCGAGCGGGAGATGTTCGTGGTCGCGGCCGGCGCGGGAGTGCAGAACTTCCTCGTCCAGCTCGCGGTGGAGGGTCTGGGCTCCGCGTGGGTCTCCTCCACGATGTTCTGCCGCGACGTCGTCCGCGAGGTTCTCGACCTGCCCGCCGGCTGGGACCCGATGGGGGCCGTCGCCATCGGCCACCCCGCGGCCCCTCCGAGGGACCGCGCCCCCAGGCAGGCGGCCGACTTCATCGTCGTCCGCTAGGCCCGGCCCCCGCACGCGCGGCTCCGGCTCGTGTCGCGGCACCTGAGCCGCGGCACCGCCACGCGTGCGGGAGACAGGATCGGCTCGTCCGGGCGGGGGCCTCGGCCGATCCGCTCAGCCGTCCGCGCCTCCGTCGAGCTCCATCGCCCGATTTATATCGACGAGCGATTCCTCGTAACGGCCCAGGGACCGCAGCACCTCGCCCCTGCGGACGTAGGCCCAGGTGTATTCGGGATCGATCTCGATCGCCCTGGTGAGATCGACCACCGCCTCCTCATCCCGGTGCAGCTCGTGCAGGATCGCCCCGCGGCTCCCCAGAGCGCGATCGTTGTCGGGCTCCAGCTGAAGGGCGTGGTTCAGGTCGCCGAGTCCTTCATCGACCTTGTCCATCATGCGATACGTCTCGCCGCGCGAGACGAGTGCCCAGACGTTGTTCGGCTCCATGCTCAGCGCGTGGGAGAAATCCGTGATCGCGTCGTCATAGCGGTTCACCTGGTAGTAGAGGTCGCCGCGGGCGTTGTACAGGTCGGTGTCCTCCGGGGCGAGCATCACGGCCCGGCTCAGATCGGTCTCCGCGTCCTCGTACCGCTCGACCTTGCGCAGCAGGTCCGCCCGCTCGCTGAGGAGCCAGACCTCGTCCGGGGTCAGCTCAACCGCACGGTCGAAGTCGGCCAGCGCCTCCCCGAACCGGCCGAGCGCCTCGTACGCCTGCCCCCGGCTGCCGATCGCGTACGCGTACTCCGGGTCGATCTCGATCGCGCGGTCGAAGTCGGCGACGGCCTCCTGGAACCGGCCCGTCCTTCGGTACAACTCACCCCGCCTGCTCCACACGATGTCGTTGCCGGGATCAAGCCGGAGTACCTCGGTCAGATCTGCGATCGCCTCATCGAAGCGCTTCATCATCGAATACGTCTTGGCACGTTCGATGAGCAGTCCACACCGCTGCGGGCCGCCTTCCCGCGTACCGGCCGCCAAACTTTCCTCGCCTGCCACACACACCTCTTCTTCAGCCATCTGAACGATCGCAGGCATGGCCATCCGACCTCACCATGCGGCCCGGTCTCACTTCCCCTTCGGAGGAGTCTCGATCGTCACCGGCGGCTCCCAGAACAGGCCCTCCTCCTCGGGAAGGTCCTCGGCGTCGATGACCAGGTCCTCGGGCGGCGGCTCGATCGTCACCTTGGTGCCCCAGCCTGTGAAGCGCAGGTCGGAACGGATACCCAGCTCGTAGTTGTCGTTCGTCTGCTGAGAGGTCGTGGTGGTCAGGCGGGTGACCCTGCCCTTGGCGTCGAACCAGAGCGCCCAGGCGACCTCCTCGTCGCGTCCCAACCCTCCACCGAGGGGCTGACCGGGGATCTTGGAGGCATGGATGGTGCCCTTGGCCGTGCGCGGGCCGACGGAGGAGGCGGTGGCGAGCAGCGCCCGCAGCGTACCGGGTTCGAAGAGATCGACCGTGAGGTCCATGGGACTGGACTCGGGCCATCGACTGCGCACCCACTTCTTGTCCAGTGGCAGCTTGCCGATCAGCTCACCACCCGAGGTGTAGTACGCGCCTTCGACTTTGATGAGAAGCGTCGGGAAGAGAGTTTCCGCCTCCAGGATCTCGGAGATCTCGGAGCGGATCGGCGAGTAGAACGTGCTGATGTCGTCTGTTTCCACCAGCCCTCCCTTACGAAATCCGGCGACCCGCGTGGTCCGGCTGGTGAATATGTGCTTGCCGTCGGCCGACACGCGGGTGGCCACAGAGATGGTGACGCCTCTGCCCGGTACGATCTGGGCGCGGAGCGTCTTGATCGGATCGAGCGCGTCGGCACGGGCGGGCAGCGGCGTGAGCAGGAGGAGGCTCACGACAAGACCGGCGATGATCCGTCTCATTCGGTTTCCTTTGGCGCCTGGAGGGAAAGAAGATCCTTCCAGGCAAAGATCACGCCGCCGTCTCAAAACTTCCCGATACGCTCGGGCGTTATGGAAAGGCGGAACCTTCTCAACCGGCCGCCAGGCGGGCAGATCCCGGCTCGGGTCGCCCGGCCAGACGTACTGACGATCTCCCCCATGCCGCGCAGAGTGAAGAGGGCGCCCGGCCATCACAGCAGCCGACACCGTTTCCGGTCACCGCAGGGCTCCGGGACCCGATCCGGGATTCGGAGGCTCAGCCGTAGCGGATCACGTTCGCGACCACCGCGAACAGGATGAGCGCACCCAGGCCGACCACGATCATGCGGCGGACCGCCTTCCAGGCCGCCGCCTTGGCGCCGGGGATCTTCGACGCGGCCTCGGCGGCCGTTTCGATCGCCTTACCCCATCCCGCCCAGGCGTCCATCGTCCGCTGGAAACGCCGTCCGACGGCGAACACGATCGTGGCCACTACGACCAGGGCCAGGATCCGGCCGTTCGAACTGTCCACGTCGCACTCCTACCGGGGGAAGCAGGATTCTCGTCACTGCCGGCATACGGGGGACTGTCAGAGCCGTGAGACGGCGAACACGATCATTGCGATCACGATGAGCGCCATGATCCGGCCGTCGGCACTTTCCATCGATGTACCTCCCACCTGGAGAGAAGCAGGATTTCGTCACTAAGAGTAGGCCAATGACTACTGAAATTCCAGACACCATCCCCGATCTCCCGCTGGAACGGTCCAGGCCTGCGGCCCGAGCCGCCGTTCGCCGCCCGGCGACGGCCGGTTACGGGGCCTTGGCGCAGGTGGGGTGACAGAGGCGGCGGGCCAGAGCGGACAGGAAGACGTCGATGATCTCTTCCGGGCGCTGGGCGACGTGCAGGGAGCCGTTGGTGACCGAGGTGATCTGGGTGAGGGCCGCGCGGTCGAGGTCGGTGCCGAAGGCGAGGACGACGATCTGGACGGGGCGCTCGGGGTCCCAGTCACCGCGGAGCCTCTCCACCAGCTTGGTGCCGGAGATGCCCTTGCCGTCGTCCTTGCCCGCCGTGATGACGAGCAGGGTGTTGTTCATGGTCTCGTCATAGGACTCGGTCAGCGCGCGGAACCCGGCGATGACCGAGTCGTACAGGGCGCTGGGCTCCTTGGGGTCGGCGCGCAGGGTCCGGGTCAGCTCCTCCAGGCGGCTGCGCCGGATGACCTGGCCGCCGTCGGGTTCGGTGATCGGGCCGAGGCGCACCCGCTCACGCTGGTCCTCCCCCTTGGCCGAGGAGAACTCCCACATGCCCATGTGCGTGGAGTCGGGGAAGAGCTGCAGGCCGAGCCTGGCGGCGTCGAGGGCGACGGTCAGCCGGGTCTTCCCCCGCTGCCCGTTGATCGGCCCGGCCATGTGCTTGCCGCTGTCCGCCAGGACCAGGATGTTGGTCGGCGGGGCGAGCCTGCTCCACGCCGCCAGCGCCTCGTCGATCATGCCGGGCAGGATGGTCGGGCGGGTGCGGGGCGCCTCGGTGGGGATGTCGGGACCGGGTGAGTACGGCCCCAGGGAGCCGTCGGGTGAGCGGAAGCCCGCCCTGCGGGCCGCCTCCTGCGTCTCGGGGGAGCGCAACCAGGCCGCGAAGGCCCTCGACCCGCTCGCCTTGGCCTCGTCGGAGGAGGTGACCACGTACGGGTAGTCGAGGTTGATGGTCCCCTCACGGGGATGCAGGGCGGTCACCGGGTCGTCCGACGGCCGGCGGTTGTGCTCCCAGACCGACTGCTCGGGAACGATCACCACGGGGCGCTGCCAGAAGGAGCGGTCGTCGACGGCGGCGAGCATGGTCCGGTAGTCCGGCGCCGCCCCCGCCTGCGCCCAGCGGACGAACGCGGTGAGCGCGCGGTCGGCCTCCGCGCCGCTGCCGACCACGTCCCTGGCCGCGGCCACGGTGGCGATCCCGGCACCCGCGAGCGACGGGTCGGGGACGCGGACCACGTCGGGCTCGTTCTCGGTCGGCCGGATCCGGCCACGGGTGGTCGCGGGGAAGACCATCCGCCAGTTCATGTCGGTCTTACCGACCGCGAAACGCCGGGCCAGGGACTTACGGGTGGCGAAGACCAGGGGCGAGGTCGCCATGACGGTCTCGGTGCCGGCCAGGTCCGCGGCCCCCTGCTTGCGGGCGAGCCGGATCCAGGCCGAGGAGTCGGAGATCCAGCCGTCCGGACGCTCACTGAGCACTCCCGCGGTGCCGCCGAGCAGGGTGCGGAGCACCGTGGCGGGCGGCTGTTCGGTCACCTGCACCAGCACGCACCGGCCGTCGACGCCCGCCCTGCTCTGGTTGAACCGCCCCGCCGCCTCCATGACGGTCGGGGCGATGTCGACGGCGGCGGCGACCCCGACCAGCACCGGGTCGCGGGCCGAGCACGAACCCCCCGCCTGGTCGAGCACCAGGACGGCGCTCCCCGCCAGGGCGACCGCTATCGCGACCGCCGCCAGCGACAGGCGCAGCAGGACCTGACGTCGACGCCGCTCAGCGCCGACGGCCACACGGTGTCGACCGGAGGAGGGCACACGGAGACCTCTCGCTAGAGGAGAAAGACGATTGTGTCAACGAACCCCTCGCGGAAGGCAAGCAAATATAGAACTTGTTATAATTTTGTCGACGCCTCCAGCGAGAGCAGTGGAAGGGCGTTGGGGCGGACGCTCCGGCAGACCCCGTCGCTCGCCCTGGCCGCGGCCAGCCGCTCGGCGTCGGGCACGCCGTAGGAGGTGGTCCGCTGCCGGACCGGTCGCCCGGTCGGGGCGACCATGGCCTCGATCTCGCTGATCGTCTTGAAGGAGCCGTTCTCCGACCCGGCCATCCTGCTGATCGTCTCCTCCATCAGCGTGCCGCCCAGGTCGTTGACCCCGCCCATGAGCACCTCGCGGCAGAGCCCGTCCTGGAGTTTCACCCAGGAGCACTGGATGTTGGCGATCGCGCCGTGCAACAGGACGCGGGCCAGCGCGTGTACCGCCCGGTTCTCCCGCGCCGTCGGCCCCGGGCGGGCGATCCCCGCCAGGTAGATGGGCGCGCTGTGGTGGACGAACGGCAGCAGCACGAACTCGGAGAACCCGCCGGTCTCCTCCTGCATGCGGCGGATCAGCCGGATGTGCCGCACCCAGTGCGCGTGGTTGTCGACGTGGCCGTACATCATCGTGGAGGTCGTCGAGATGCCGACCCGGTGCGCGGTGGAGATGACCTCGACCCACTCGGCGGTGGGCAGCTTGCCCTTGGTCAGCACCCAGCGGACGTCGTCGTCGAGAATCTCCGCCGCGGTACCCGGCAGCGAGTCGACGCCCGCCTCCCTGGCGGCGACCAGCCAGTCCTCGATGGACAGGTTGGTGCGGCTGGCGCCGTTGATGACCTCCATCGGCGAGAACGCGTGGACGTGCATCCCGGGCACCCTGGCCTTGACCGCCCTGGCGATGTCGAAGTAGGCGGTGCCTGGCAGGTCGGGGTGGATGCCGCCCTGCATGCACACCTCGGTCGCCCCCGCCTGCCATCCTTCCCAGGCGCGGTCGGCGACCTGGTCCAGCGAGAGGGTGTAGGCGTCGGCGTCGGTGCGGCGCTGCGCGAAGGCGCAGAAGCGGCAGCCCGTGTAGCAGACGTTCGTGAAGTTGATGTTCCTGTTCACCACGTAGGTGACGTCGTCGCCGACCGCCTCCCTGCGCAGGCCGTCGGCGATCCGGCAGAGCTCGTCCAGCGCGGCGTCGTCGGCGCCGGCGCCCGACGGGTCTCCGGCGAGGTCGAGGAGGACGAGCGCCTGGGCGTCGCTCAGTCCCGCCGGGTCGCGTTCGGCCTGCCGCAGCGCCTCCCGCACATCGCCCCTGACGGCGCCGCCCCCGGCAGTGCCCTCCGCGGCGGGCAGGCGCTCCTTCAGCGCCTCCCAGTCTCCGTAGACGTGGTCGAAGTCGTCACGGCGGTCGGCGGTACGGCCCTCGGTGTCGACCTCCGTGTGCAGGTCGACGCGGCCCAGGGAGACGAAGCCCCCGTCGGGCTCCTGCCAGGGGCGGCCGGTCACGACCGCGTCCTCGCGGGCGAGGCCGGTGTCGGGGTCCGCCAGGGCGGCCACGTGCGCGTTGAGCCTCGGGTCCAGCCAGGGCTCCCCCGCCAGCACGAACTCGGGGTAGATGGTCAGCCGCTCGCGCAGCGTGAACCCGGCGGCGGCGGTGCGGGCGGCGAGGTCGTCGATCTGCGGCCAGGGGCGTTCGGGGTTGACGTGGTCGGGCGTCAGCGGCGAGACGCCGCCCCAGTCGTCGATGCCCGCCCTGATCATCAGCTCGTACTCGGAGTCGACCAGGTTCGGCGGGGCCTGCACCCTCGTCTTCGGCCCCAGCACCAGCCGGGTCACCGCGATGGTGGCGGCCAGTTCCTGCAGGTCCGCGTCGGGCATGCCGCGCATCGCGGTGTCCGGCTTGGCGCGGAAGTTCTGGACGATGATCTCCTGGATGCCGCCGTACTCGCGCGCCACCTTGCGCAGCGCGAACAGCGACTCGGCGCGTTCCTCGACCGTCTCCCCGATGCCGATGAGGATGCCGCTGGTGAACGGCACGTTCGTCCGCCCGGCGTCCTCCAGCACGCGCAGCCGCACGGCGGGGTCCTTGTCGGGCGAGCCGTAGTGCGGCTGCCCCTTCTCCTCGAAGAGCCGCCGCGAGGTCGTCTCCAGCATCATGCCCATGGAGGGCGCGACCGGCTTGAGGCGCTGCAGGTCCCGCCAGGTCATGACGCCCGGGTTCAGGTGCGGCAGCAGCCCGGTCTCCTCAAGCACCCGCACGGCCATCGCGCGGACGTAGGAGAGCGTGTCGTCGTAGCCGTGCGCGTCCAGCCACTCGCGGGCCTGGTGCCAGCGGTCCTCCGGCCGGTCCCCCAGGGTGAACAACGCCTCCTTGCATCCCATGGCCGCGCCCTGCGCGGCGATCTCCAGCACCTCGTCGGGACTCAGGAACAGGCTCTCCAGCCTGTGCGGGGCGGTGGCGAACGTGCAGTATCCGCAGCGGTCCCGGCAGAGCCTCGTCAGGGGGATGAAGACCTTGCGGCTGTAGGTGATGATCCCCTGTCGTCCGACCGCCTCCAGACCCGCGTCCCTGACCCTCCCGGCGTGGTCAAGGAGGGTCTCCAGGTGCGCGTCCCTGGCATGCAACAGGGCTGTGGCCTCAGCGATATCAAGAGTTTTGCCATCGCGTGCCCTGGCCAGAGCCCGGCGCATCGCGTTGTCGGTGGGGTTGGGACTCATGACGTCACAGTACGGCGCGGCGCTCACGTGCCCGGCGGCGGGTGCCGGACCTCGGTCCAATACTTCAGATTCACTAAAGACTCACCACAAGTAGATCTCGATAGACATAAATGCTTGCAGATACATAGATTGGACATGTCAGCCGGAACCTTCGCAGCCGCGAAGATCCCCGGCCCTCCTCCGAGGCACCCACCTCGGACCCCACCCCCAGGAGCCGAAAATGTTCTGGTTTCTCCTTGCCCTTGTCGCCGTCGCCGTCCTCGCCCCGCTGGTGGGCGCCGACACCCGCGACAGCCTCGACTGGCATCGCCTGGAACCCTCCCCCGACGAGGGGGTCCTCAGCACGACCACCGGTCACGCGCGGGCGGCCACGGTCCGCGAGCGGATGGCCGCGCACCGCCCGACCCTGGCGGCCGGCCGGCCCCGCGTTCCTTGAGAGAGCGGGTACGACCGATCCGCCACGATCTCCCGCACGCCGTGCGGCGGGACCGGTCAGATGTCGCTGGAGAAGCGGATCGCGGACTCGGGGAGCACCACACCGGGCCAGACCCGGCTGCCCGCGAGCAGCTCGTTCCCGGGGCCGACCACGGCGCCGTCGCCGACGACCACATCCCTCAGGACCGCTCCACAGTCGACGCGCGCGCCGATGCCGACCACCGAGTCGACCACCACCGCGCCCGAGTGCACGATGCAGTCGTCTCCGAGCACGCTGCCGCCGACCTGCGCCCCCGACTCCACGATCGCGCGGGCGCCGATCACCGAACCGCCGGAGACCTTGGCCTCGGGCGAGATCATGGCGCCGGGCAGGGCGAGGAAGTCACCGGTGGGACCTGGCAGAGCTGGCGAGACGAGCCGGCCGAGGACCAGGTCGCGGGAGCCCTGCACGAAGGCGGCGGGCGTGCCCACGTCGAGCCAGTAGGACGCGTCGGCGTAGCCGAGCACCAGGGCGCCGTCCTCGATCAGGCCGGGGAAGGTCTCGCGCTCGACCGAGACGACCTGCCCCTCCGGGATCGTGTCGATCACCGAGCGGGTGAAGACGTAACATCCGGCGTTGATCCGGTTGGTGACCGGGTTCGGGGTCTTCTCCAGGAAGGCGGTCACCCTCCCGTCGTCGTCGGTCGGCACGCAGCCGAAGCGCGAGGGGTCGTCCACCTCGGTCAGGTGCAGGGTGAGTGCGGCCCCCCGTGCGACGTGCGTCGCGATCTGGTCGCCGATGTCGTGACCGGACAGGATGTCGCCGTTCAACACCAGCACCGGGTCGTCGGGGCCGCAGGTCAGCGCCTTGGCGGCATTGCGGATGGCCCCTCCGGTGCCGAGCGGGACCTCCTCCGTCATGTATTCGAGTTCGAGGCCGAACGCCTCGCCGTTCCCGAACGCCTCGGAGAACATCTCCGCCCGGTAGGAGGTGGCGAACACGATGCGCCGCACCCCGAAGGCCCTGGCCCGGGCGAGCTGGTGGGAGAGGAAGGGCACTCCCGCCGTGGGCAACAGGGGTTTCGGGGTGTCCAGCGTCAACGGACGCAGACGCGTCCCTCGTCCACCGACCAGGAGAATCGCCTCTAGGTCCGGCAAAGGTGTCTCCATCATTCCGAGAGGTTAACTCACTACTCGGCCGCGCGCTGGTAAGAGAGCAGGTGTGCCTCGGCCGAGGCGTCCCAGGTGAACTCCTTGGCACGGGCGATACCCGCCGCGGACAGCACGTCCCTGCGCTCGGGTGAGGAGAGCAGCGTGCGCAGCGCGGCGGCGATGCTCTCGGCGTCCGGCTCGGTGTAGGCGACCGCGTCGCCCCCCACCTCCGGCAGCGAGGTGCGGTGCGTGGTGAGCACCGGCGCGCCGCAGGCCATGGCCTCCAGCACCGGCAGCCCGAAACCCTCGCCCCGCGAGGGGAAGGCCGCGACCACCGCCCCGCCGAGGAAACCGCACAGGTCGGCGAAGGACAGGAAGCCGGGACGGAGCACCCGCACCGTCGAGGGGACCTGCTCCACCGCGGCGTCCACCTCGACGTCGCGGACACCCCCGGCGAGCACCAGGGCGGGCGGGTGGGCGATGTCCTCGACGGCGCGCACGAAGCCCCGGATCAGGTTCGGCACGTTCTTGCGGGGCTCCAGCGGGCCGAGGAAGGCCACGTAGGGGGTGCCGTGCAGGCCGAGCCGGTCGGAGGCGTGCTTGACCTCACGCTCGGACGGCGGATGGAACAGCGCCGGATCGACACCGTGGTAGGCGACGTCGATCCGGGTCGGGTCGGCCGAGAGCAGCCTGATCAGCTCGTCCCTGGTCGCCTTGGAGGGCACGATCACCCGGGTGGCGTGCCGGACCGCCGTGCGGGTCGCGGCGCGGAAGAACGCCGCCTTGACCGCGTCGTGCTGCAGGGGCTCGGTGAAGCAGGTGAGGTCGTGCACCGTCGCCACGGTCGGCAGGCCCGAGCTCAGCGGAATCGAGTAGTAGGGGGCATGGATGACCTGGGCGGCGACCTGCCGGGCGAGGAAGGGCAGACCCGTCTGCTCCCAGGTCAGGCGGGCGGCCCTGTTGGTGATCCCGTGAGGCCCCGGCACGATCCGCGCGGAGGGCGCCAGTCCGGCATATCGGGCGGCGTCGGCACGCTGGCAGACGACCACGAGATCAGCGCCCGCCCTGTCCAGCGCGGCGACGAGTCCATCGACGTACCTGATCAGCGCACCGCGATCGGCCGGAACCGCGGCCGCGTCGACGAGCACTCTAGGCGTCAAGAAGGATCGCTCCCCTCATGATTCACACGGGACGGCCGTCCCCCTCCTTCGTTCACTCTATTGCCAGAGTCTCCGAAATCATGGGGGAAATCACACGGCTTTTCCCGAAGCGTGGTCCTTATTGGAAGCCGTGGCGCGGCGCGCGGCCAGACCCGCGAGACCCGCGCAGACGAGATCGCCAAGAATGATCACAATCCGGGAGCAGAGCGCCGCCGCTATGGCCGACCCCCGGTCCAGCACGGGCGCCAGGACGGCCACCATGGCCACCTCCCGCACGCCCGCCCCCGCCGGGACGACGAACGTCATGATGCCCAGGCACCACGACAGGGCGAACGCGCCGACGGAGAAGAGGACCGCGGAGAACCCGGAGGGCCCGAGATCGTGCACGATCGCCGCCAGGTGCAGTCCGTACGCGATCCAGCCGCCCAGTGCCCAGCCCAGCGCGGTGAGCATGCCCCTGCGGGTGAGGGGGCGCTCCAGCGGCTCGCGCCTCAGCTTGCGCAGCCCGAACCCGAGGACCGCGTTGACCACCCTCGGCTCGAAGGCCACCGCGAGCACGGGGATCAGCAGGAACGCCCAGGCGTACGGCGCGGCCGCCCCCGGCCGGGCCGCCAGCAGCGTCACCCCCGAGACCACCAGACCGCTGCCGAGCTGCACCGGTAGCGTCAGGAAGAACGCCGCCGCACTGCGCGACCGGGGAACGCCCAGTTCCCGCCCCATCTCCATCTGAGCGATCACCGGCCAGAGCGAACCGGGGATGTACTTGCCGAGCTGGCCCACGAAGAAGACCCTCGCCCCCGCGCGCAGCGGCAGCGGCGAGCCCAGGTCGGCCAGCAGTGCCCGCCACGTCATCATCCCGCCGCACAGCGCGGCGAGCACCGCCAGCAGCGACAACACGAGCGACAGCGCGGACAGCCGGGCGAAGCCCGCGCGGATGTCGTCCCACTGACTCAGCACCACCCAGGCGCCGAACCCGAGCGCGAGGAGCAGGAAGGCGACGCGGGCCAGCCGTCTCAGGGGGGAGGCGCCGGATCGGACGGCGCCTCCGTCCTCGCTCACCGCAGGCTCACAGGGGACGTACCGGCTCGGGCGGCCGCGGCAGCGACCGCCCGGCCGGGCGGCGCTCACCCCTGGTCGCCACCCACAGGTAGGTGGGCACCACGGGCAGCAGGGCGCGCAGCACCGGACGGGGCAGCCGCGACAGCACGCCACCGGCCACCCGCCCCGCCACACCGCCGAAGAGCTCGTCGCCCGCGAACGCCGCCGGGGTGGCGAGCACGGGGAAGGTGTAGTCCCACACCCGCAGGCCGCGCACCATCCTGCGCAGGCCGCGCCGGGTGCGATAGCGCTCGTAGTAGCTGTCGGCCCGGCCGAAGAGCCGCACGTAGCGGTCGGCCGCCGCGGGCGGCAGGTAGGACAGGAACGGCAGCTTGTAGTGCGGCTCCATCACGCCGAGCCGGTTGCCCAGCCCGAGATAGAGCACGCCGTCCTCGGAGAGCACCCGGCGCATCTCGGCCATGATCGCGTCCGGGTCGACCACGTGCTCGTAGATGTGGTTGAAGACCAGCACGTCGATCGAACCGTCGGGGAAGGGCAGCGCGGTGCCGTCGGCGCAGACGAACTCGACCCGCTCGCCGAACCGCTGGGCCGCCTTGCGCAGGCCCGGCACGTCGATGTCGACGCCGAACGTCCGGCTCGCGCCCGCCGCGGCCAGCTCGTCGGCGATGAACCCCGCCGAGCAGCCGATGTCGGCGACGGTCAGACCGGCTAGGACGTCCTCTTCCCTGCCGAGAAAGTGCCCGAGCACCGCGACGATCTTCGCCGCCTTCCTGCGGCGCTTCTCCTCGTCCAGCATCGCCGCCTGGAACTCGGAGTACTCAAGCTGTGCGACCCGCTCGGCGCTCATCACTCGCCCACCGCTCCTCTTCCCCCTCGCGTGCCGCCGGTTCGCGTGCCGCCGGGACTTCTCCTCCGGATGGTGCCGGACCGCGCACGACGCCCGCGGACGCGCCACCACGCCGCCCAAGAGTACCGGTGGCCGATGACCCTACCGTCGAGTAAGGAGAGCGTCGTACCCTTGGCGGATGCTCAGCCGACTGCGGTCAAGCCGCCTGCTCCGAGTGCTGCTCGCGCTGGTCGCGGTGGGTTTCCTCGGCTACGGCCTGGCCAGGAACCGCGACGAGACCGTGGCCGCGGTCTCGCAGCTCTCCTGGTGGTCGCTCGCCGGGTCCTACCTGTCGGTGATGGCCGGGATCGGTCTGATGGTGCTGGCCTGGCGGGCGCTGCTGGCCGGAATGGGCTCCCCGCTGCCCCTCGGGACCACCGCGAGGATCTTCTTCATCGGCCAGCTCGGCAAGTACGTGCCGGGCAGCGTCTGGGCGTACGCCGCGATGATCGAGCTCGGCCGCGACCACCGCGTCCCGCCCCGGCGCATGTTCGGCTCCATCACCCTGTCGGTGCTGGTCTCCCTCGGCTGCGCCCTCGTCGTGGCGGCGGTGACCCTGCGCGAGACCATGACCCAGGCGTGGTACCTGCTGGCGCTGATCCCGGTCATCGCCGTCTGCCTGCACCCCGGAGTGCTCACCTTCGGGCTCAACCTGGCCATGCGGATCGCCCGCCAGGAACCGCTCGGGCAGGGCCGGCTGCTCAGCGGCCGCGCCGTGCTCACCGCGGTGGCCCTCACCGTGACCGGCTGGCTGACCTACGGCCCCCACCTGCTGCTTCCCATGGCGGACCTGGGCGCCTCCGGCGACTCCCTGTACCTGGTGGCCACCGGCGCGTACGCGCTGGCCTGGGCGACGGGCATCCTCACCGTGGTCGTCCCCGCCGGGATCGGCGTCCGCGAGGGGGCGATGGTGCTCGCCCTGGCCCCGGTGCTCGACTCCCCCAGGGCACTGGTGGCCGCGGTGGTGTCCAGGGTGATGTTCACCCTCGCCGACGTGAGCTGGGCCGGGATCGGCTTCCTGTGGGGCAGGGTCTCCGGCGCCGCCGGGGAGCCCGGCCGGCAGGCGGGCCCCGAGCCCGTGGCGACGCGGGAGGGCACCGCCTGAGACCCGGCCCGGCTCAGCGCGAGACCAGCGCCTCGACGTAGGAGGTCCAGTACGGCTCGGGGTCGACCGCCTTGACCCCGGCGCGGAGCCGCTCGGGCTCGCCGGGGCGGTAGAACGCGGCCAGCGCGGCGCGCAGTTCCTCCACCGAACCCGGCTCGACCAGCAGCCCGTCCACCCCGTCGGTGACGTGGTCGCCGAGCGTGCCCGCCCGGCTGGCGATCACCGGCACCCCGTGCTCGTGGCCGAACCACACCTGCTGGCTGGCCGTCCCGCTCCGGTAGGGCAGTACCAGCGCGTCCACGTCCGCGAACAGCTCGGGCACGTCCGCCGCCGGCACGTAGCCCGGCCGCAGCTCCACCCGCCCGGTCAGCCCGAGCTCGGCGACCAGCGCCCTCGTCGCCTCCTCCTGGCCGCCCCAGAACTCCCCGGCCACCCGCAGCGACACGCCCTCGGGCAGCGCTCGGACGAGCAGGTCGAGCCCCTTGTACGGCCGCACGAGGCCGAAGAACAGCAGCCGGTCGTGCACGCCCTCCGCGGGGCCGCGCCCCGCGTTTCCCGACGGCAGGTGCGGAGCCATCTCGGCCACCCGCACGGGCGCGGCGGTCAGCTCGCGGGCCTGCGCGGCCTGCCGCCCGGAGTGCACGAGCACCGCGTCCACCCTGCGCAGCAGCGCCTTCATCAGCGGGGTGTCGTACGGCTTGCGCTCGTGCGGCAGGACGTTGTGGCAGAGCGCCACGACCCGGGTCATGCGCCCCAGGCCGTACAGGATGCCCAGGTAGGACGGGACCTGCACCGGGCTGAGGACGGCGAGGACGACCAGGTCGACGCCCCGCAGCCGTCGTCCGGCGCGGATCCAGCCGTCCGGGCGGCGCCAGTCGAGGTCACGCCGGACGTGCGGGAACGGCTCACCGTCGGGGGTGTCGACGGTCTGCTGCCCCGGGTACAGGAAGGAGGGGTACTGCGCCCGCCACGACTCGATCACCACGTCGTGCCCGGCCGCTCTCAGCCGATGGGCCAGTTCCGTGGTGTGCGCGGCGCCGCCCCCCTTGTAGGGGTACGTCGGCCCGACGACGGCGATCCGCATCTACTCGCTCCTGGAGCGCACGATGAGGTCGGCCAGCAGCGCCAGCGAGCCGATGAGCAGGCCGGAGATGAAGATCACGATGGTGTTGCTGGCCAGGTAGAACGGCGTCTTGACGTTGTCGTAGACCCCCTTGGCCAGCCCGATGCAGATCAGCCAGATCGCGGGCGGCATGAGGACCTTGAGCGGGTTGAAGTACATGATCATCCGCAGTACCTGCAGGATGTAGCGGTACGCGTCGGAGACGAAGCTGAACTTCGACTTACCGGCCCGCTTGCTGTAGGCGATCGGCAGGTAGTAGACGTCGTGCTGGTTCGACAGGAACGACAGGGTGATCGTGGTGACGCAGGAGAAGCCCGGCGGCAGCAGCCGCAGGTAGGGCTTGGCGACCGACTTGCGGAACGCCCGCAGCCCGCTGTTGAGGTCGGGGATCTTCTGCCCGGCCAGCCGCTCGGCCACCTTGCGGATGAACCACTTGGCCGGCACCCGGAGGAACTTGTGCGAGCCCTCCTCGCTGGTCCGCGCGCCCACGACCTGGTCGATCGCCGGGTCCTTCTCCAGGATCTGGATGAGCTCGGGGATGCGCTCGTTCGGGTAGGTCATGTCGGCGTCGGTCCACACGACGATCTCGCCGCGCGCCTCCTGGGTGCCGATCCTGCGCACCGTACCGGAACCGCCGTTGCGGTGGAAGGCCCTGATCCGCATGTGCGGAAACCTCGGCGCGGCCTCTTCGAGCCTGGCCAGGGTCTGGTCCGTGGAGAAGTCGTCGACCGCCACGAGCTCGTAGGTGTACCCGCTGTGGTCCATCGCCTCGCAGATGCGCTCGACCTCGGCGATGACGTGGTCCTGCTCGTTGTAACAGGGCAGGACGATGGTCACGTACGGCGTTGCGTCCACAGCTGATCCACTCTCGGGCTCTCGGGCATGCTCTCCGACGGGCGAGGATACTCTGCCCAGCCACGAGCCGAGCGCACATCACGTTCTCAGGACAGCTCCCCTGAGCATTCCTGGGTGATTCCCAGCCAGGAACAGCCTTCGTCCACGCGCCTGACGGGTCCGACGCCCGCCATCCCCTTGACCGCGTCGATGACCGCAGGCACACCCGCAGGATCCGCGACCTTGACGTGGTAGCTCTCGGGAAGAGGAGCATCACTGGACTTCTGCCCCCACCTGTACGCGAACACCCGGCGGGCGTGGGCGACGTTCTCGAAGTAGACACTCTCGCTCTCCCGCAGGGCGACGAGCCTGGCCCCGACGGCCTTCCGCTCCCGCGCCGTGGCCGGTCCCCGCCCCTTACAGGCGAAGATCGTCCCTTTGCGTCCGCACAACGAGACGGTGACGTCCGCTCTGCCCTGCCAGAAGAACTCTCCGAAGGTAAAAACGTTGGAGACGCCCGGCACCTTGTTCATCGCGGATCCGAACGGTGCGAGGTCGCGCCATCGATGGAGCCTGCCTTTGAACGACTCCGGCATGTCCTCCAACCAGATGGCGGAGAGCAGAACCTTGTTGTCGGCGTTCTGCTCCCTGAAGGTCGCGTACGCCTCCTCCCGGGACTCAAACTCCACCTCCGCCACCTCGGGCATCGCCCGCAGCCTCGCCTCAAGCGCGCGTTTCTGCTTCGCCGTGATCCCCCGCTTGCGGCACTGCTTGAAAGAGTCCTGGTCCTTACACAGGAAGACGTCGAACGTACCGCCCTCCGGCCAGTCGCCTGGCGGCGGGGACACCTTCTTGTTCCCGGGCCACGGTCCGTCAGGAGACGTGGCTCCCCTGGCGGTGCCCTCCAGGAGGGGCGAGCCGACGCTCCCCACCGCCCCGAGCAGCACGGCGGCGACCACCGCACCGGTCAGCAGGGCACGACGCCCCCCGGCCCGCCTTCGGGCACGAGACCCCCACCCCGGACTCCCGAGGGACAACTCCTCGGTCTCGAAGGCAGCCCTACCAGAAGACACACGGCTGAGGCCCCGTGCACCGCGGGTCCCGGCGTCTCCGTCGTCCGAGCCGACTGTCGGATCCGTCACGTTCAATGCGCCACCCAGCCATAAGCGAATCTTTCCGCCAATATCCTGACACGCACCCCCGCGATTCGATGATCGCTTTTCTCAGGTTCTCGGATCCTCACGAGGAACCACCATCCAGACGTCGGCGGCCAGGGACCAGGTGCCATTGGGGGGGTCGACGAGGGAGCGCTCGTCCTGGCGGACGCGGAGGTTCATGATGTGGACGGGGGTGCCGTACCCGGAGACCTGGCGGGCCTCGGCGGCCAGCAGGACCGGGACGCGGCCGGCCGCCCGGATACGGGCCGCCAGGCGGGTGACGTCGCTCTTCCTGGGGACGTTGGTGCGGTAGAGGGTGACCCGGGCGGCGGGCAGGCCGCAGCTGCTCCGGACGAGCTGGGTGAAGCGGGCGGCGGTGACGCGCTCGACGACGAGCACCGAGGCGCGCGCGGGCAGGGCCGCGCACAGCGCCTCGACCGCGGCACGCTCGCCACGCTCGATCGGGGTGAAGGCGGTCCCCCCCGAGACGAACGCCACCGGGACGAGGAGGAGGACCGCACCGGCCGTGGCGAGGCCCCTGCGGGCCCGCGGACCGTACCCGGACCTGCGGGCCCGCTCGCGCGCCCGGTCCAGGCCCCAGACGGCCAGCAGGATCAAGCCGGGGATGACGACGGGGACCAGCCGGCGGGCGGCCCACGGCTGGTCGGGAGTGATCCCGGGGCGGTAGAGCGTGGTGACCGTGGTCCAGGCGATGACGGCCAGCGGCAGCAGCCACTCCGGAGCCGTCCCCCGCACCAGCCTGCGCGCGAGCAGCGCCGCGGCGAAGGTGGCCAGGAGCGCCGCGGGAAGCCCGACGTACCAGATCACCCAGTACGCCGAGTTCTCGTAGTAGAGCCGGGAACCGTCGATCGGCAGGCCGTTGACCCGCTGGACCCCGGCGATGAAGTCGGCGGTCAGCCGGTCCTCGACGGTGGCGGGCGGCCGGATCACGGTCTGCAACCAGGGCCGGGCCGCGAAGGCCGCCCCGACCAGCACGACCAGGCCGCCGGCGATCTCGGGCAGCCTCGGCATCCGGGCGGCGCGCCGCAGCGGCGCCGCGAGCCGGGGAGCGAGCGCCGCCACCGCGACGGTGAGCACCACGACCGCGCCGCAGATGGCCAGCAGCGGGATGAGCGAGCCCGACAGGTACTTCAGGTAGGGGCGGGAGAGCAGGTAGGCGGCGGCGAAGCCCAGCCCGGCCCCCACCGCCAGCCCGCTGAGCAGCGGCACGCCCAGCCGCCCCGCGTCGCGGTTCCCGGCCCGGCGGACGGCGATGAGCAGCCCGGCGTAGACGAGCACGGGAAGCACGTCGCGCAGCCCGTCGATCCTGACCATGACGGCCAGCCCGAACACCAGCCCCGCCAGGGCGGCCCCGGCCCGCGCGGAGCGGATCGCCGCCGGTCCGGTGCCGGAGGGCTCGGACGGCGAGGCGACGGCACCGGAGCGGAGCCTGGCCTCGGCGTCGTACAGCAGGGCGAGGCCGCCGAAGAGCAGGATCAGGGACGGGATCTCGCTGAAGGTGGTCCGCGAGGTGTAGAGGATCGGCAGGCTGACGGCGAAGACCAGGGCGGCGAGAGGCGCCCAGCGGGCCCCGACGAGCCGGGCCACGACCCCGGCGAACACCAGCACCGCCGCCGCTCCCAGCACCGGCGGCACCAGCAGCAGCCCGGCGACGTCACCGAGCCAGGCGCCCACCGCGTGGAGCATCGGCGCCCCCGGCATGAACTGCGGCACGACCGCGCCGTCGAAGCCGTAGAAGCCCACGCTGTCGAAGTGCAGCGCCGGGTCGAGGCCGCCGAAGGCCTGCTCCTGGAAGGGGACGGGCAGCGAGCCGTGCCCGGCCAGCCAGAGGCCGTACTGCGCGTAGGTGGCGGGGTCGCGTCGGACGATCAGCTGCTCGCTGCGGAACAGGCCGTTGAGGACCCCGGAGGCCAGTGCGACCGCGATCACCCCGGTGACCTGCCACGCCGTCGCCGGTACGGTCTCCGGCAGGCGCCGCAGACCGTACCGGCAGAGCAGCGCGGCGGCCGACAGGCCCAGCGGGACCGCGGCGAGCGGCCGGAACCAGCCGAGCAGCAGCAGCGGCAGCCCGGCCAGCAGCCAGCCCGCCAGGACGAGTGCGGGCACGACCGAGACCACGGCGAGCACCTTGCCCGCCGAGAGGCCCGCCGAGGGCCCGCGCGTACGATCCAGCCGGCCGGTGGTCATGATTCGACCCGAGCGTACTGGCAACCGAGGCCCGCGCCGGGCACGGGCGCGCGGGACGGCGGCGCCGTGCCACCCGGCGCCTCCCGGGTATGGAAGCCGGTAGCGTACGCGCAGCGCGTCAGAAGGGGGAAGAGTGGTCGGGTGGGCTGGGCTGCGGCATCACCGGTCCCGGGGGACGGCGACCGCGCGTGTCGGCCGGATCCGGCGACTCGCGATCTCGCACGGCGGCCTCGGCGGGGCGGTGACCGGAACCCGGCCGGGATTCGTGGCCACCGCATGAGCGACGACGTCCTCCCCGCTCCTCGCGGGCTCCCGAAACGTGGCCGGCCCCCCGCCCGGCGGCGGTTCCCGGACCGTTGCCGGTTCTCCGAGCACCGCTGGTTCCTGCTCGTGCTGGGTGTGGGGGCCACGCTGCGGGTGATCGCCATGCTCGGCTACCGGCCCGCGCTCTGGTTCCCCGACTCCTACACCTACGTCGTCACCGCGTTGAAGCCCCGGCCCGACCTGGTCCGCCCGGCCGGGTACTCGATGTTCCTGCGACTGCTCGAACCGTTCCACGACTTCGCCCTCGTCGCGCTGGCCCAGCACCTGCTGGGGCTGGGTGCCGGCGTGCTGGTCTATCTCACCGCGCGGCGGCTGGGCGCGCCCGCCTGGGCCGCGACGCTCGCGTCCGCCCCCTCCCTGCTGGACGCCTACCAGATCGAGCTGGAACACCTGCTGGTCTCCGACACCCTGTTCACGGTCCTGCTCCTCTCGGCGGCCTGCCTGGCCGTGCGCCGATCCGTCGGCCGGCGTACCGCGTGCGGGATCGGGCTGCTGCTCGCGGCGGCCACGCTGACCAGGACCGTCGGGCTGCCGCTGGTCGCGCTCTTCGCGGCCTGGCTGATCTTCAAGCAGCGGGGCCGGGTGGCCGCGGCGGGGGTGATGATCGCCGCCGCCGCGGTGCCGATCCTCGGGTACGGGGCCTGGTTCCACGCGACGTACCAGCGGATCGGCATCGTGGGCGCGAACGGGGTCTTCCTCTACGCCAAGACGATGACCTTCGCCGACTGCGACATGATGCGCCCGCCACCGGACCTGGCGGTGCTCTGCGACCCCCGCCCGCCCGCCCTGCGCCCGCCCGCGCAGGAGTACGTCTGGGCGCAGGACTCGCCGCTGGTCAGGCTGCCCGGCATCACCTTCAGCCGCGGGAACGACGCGCTGGCCGGGCGGTTCGCGTCACTGGCGATCCGCAGCCAGCCGCTGGACTACCTGGGCTCGGTCGCCTCGGAACTGGCCCGCTCGTTCACCGTGGACCGCCCGGTCTACCCGGATCAGGAGATCTACGACCACTACCTGTTCCCCGCGACGCCGCCCGCGCCGCCCGGACGCTACCCGGCGACCGTGGGCGCCCAGGCCGCGGAGCGCTACCAGCGGGGTCCGATCACCACCCGGATCGTCGAACCGTACGCGGGCTGGATCCGTACCTACCAGAAAGGCGCCGGACTGCCCGGCGCGGCGGTGCTGGTGATCCTGCTGCTGCCCCCCGCGGCGGCGTGCGTCCGGCGGTTCCGCCCGGCCGGCACGGCGTGGGTGCTGCCCTGGTCGGTGGCGGTGGTGCTGCTCGCGATGCCCCCCGCGGTGGCGGAGTTCGACTACCGGTACGTCCTGCCGGCCGTACCCGCCGCCTGCCTCGCGGCAGCCCTGGCCGTACGTAAACCTAATTTCAGTAACATTCCACTAAATGTCCGCATTTGAGTATGCTGGCCGCCGGATCATCACGGCGGTGGCAGGGGGCGGTCTTGGCCAAGTTCGCATCATCACGTCTCCTGGCGCGCCCCTCGTGATCTACTCTCTGGGCGCGATGAGCGAGCTGCGCGAGAACCGGACGATGCCGCCAAGCAGGGGAATCGGATGAGCGACCACCGGCAGGCCTCCGCGAGAGACCAGCGGACGGCACCCGCCTCCCACGGCCGCAGAGGGGCCCGGCGCGCGGGCGGGGAAGGCCCTCCCCCGGCGGCCCCTCCGCCACAGCCCAAGGAGAGTCCGCCGAAGGGCAGGGGCCGCAAGCAGAAGCGGATCGGCATCGGCGCCTGGGCGAGCATCGCGGCGACCGGCCTGCTGGTGCTCAGCACCCTGGGCGGCTACAAGGTCTACCGGGACACGCTCGGCGAGGTCAAGACGATCAGCCTCACCGGCAAACTGGGCAACAACCGGCCGGTGAACGCCACGGGCGCGCTCAACGTGCTGATCGTGGGCTCCGACACCCGCGAGGGCGACAACCTGAAGTACGGCCAGAAGATGGCCGACGCGGGCAAGCGCACCGACACGATCATCCTCATGCACATCGCGCCCGACCGCGACAAGGCGACGTTCGTCAGCTTCCCCCGCGACTCGGTGGTCGCCATGCCCGCCTGCACGTCCGAGACCGGCGCGCCGGTCGCGGCCCGCACCGAGATGATCAACGCCGCCTACAACGAGGGCGGCATCACCTGCACGATCTCCACCATCGAGGCGCTCACCGACATCCGGATCGACCACTTCGTCGAGGTGGACTTCACCGGTTTCAAGAACATCGTGAACGCCCTCGGCGGTGTCCGGATCTGCCTGACCAAGCCGGTCGACGACAAGAAGTCCAAGCTCACCCTCGCGGCCGGCTGGCACCTGCTGGCCGGTGAGAAGGCGCTGGGCTACGTCCGGCTGCGCAACTACGGCGACGGCAGCGACATCGGCCGGATCAAACGCCAGCAGGTCTTCCTCAGCCAGGTGGTGAAGAAGGCCACCAGCAGCGAACTGCTGACCGACCCCTTCAAACTGCAGAACTTCATCAAGGTCGCCGCCCAGTCCGTCCGGATGGACGAAGACCTCGCGAAGGACACCGGCACCCTGCTGGAGATCGGGCAGAGCGCCCAGAAGCTGACCGCGAGCGGCGTCAAACTGATCACCGTCCCATGGGGCCCACACCCGGACGACAAGAACCGGGTCGCCTGGGTGCAGCCGTACGCGGACCAGCTCTTCGCCGCGATCAAGAACGACACCGAGGTCACCCCGCCCCCCGACACCAAGGTCAAGACCGTCAACCGCGAGCAGGTCAGGCTCCAGGTGTTCAACGGCACGGACACGCCGGGCCGGGCCAAGCAGGTGGCCGACGAGCTGGCCGAGCAGGGTTTCGTGGTCACCCACGTCGGCAACGCCCGCCCGGCGACCGGCAACGTGCCCACCACCACGGTGCGCTACGCCAAGAAGGACACCGAGGACGGCCCCGCCTACGGCGACGCGGTGGCCGCCAGGCTCTCCGGCGACAAGCGCGCCCCGGTCGCGGGCAAGGTCAAGCCGGTCACCACCGACAAGTACACGCCGCCCACGGCCCCCAAACCCACCCCCGGCGCCAAGGCCCCGACCGGACCGGTCATCCAGCTGATCATCGGTGCCGACTGGCCGGGGGTCCGGGTCCTTCCCAAGATCCCGGACGCCCTCACGGACAAGGTCGTCGACAGCAAGACCAACCCCTGCACCTGACATCCTCGCCCGGCACTCGCCCGGCACTCGGCCTGGCGAGGGCGTCCAGGCGGCACTGTGCCCGGACACCCCGGCCGGGCCTCGTGACCGGGCCTCGTGACCGGGCCTCGTGACCGGGCCGAGCCGCGAGGCCACGGCGTCCGGACGACCGGGTGCCGCCACAGAACCAGGCGAACCGGACACCCGTCACCGGACAGCGGGACGCCACCGCCCGGGAAAACGGCGAGCACCCGCCGTTCCCGGGTTTTGGACAGTCACGATTACCCGAGAACCTCCCGAATCAGAGTGCGTGCGTGCGACAGCGGGCTCACAGTCGGTCTAGGGTGGTCGAGGCGGCGAGGCGAACGCTCGCCCGGCCACACCCCCGGCCAGCCCCGGGCGCCCCCGCCAGTCTGCCCGACTACTCCCCGGTCTCCGACAGATAGCTGAGCCTTCCCCTCGTGAGCGACATCCGATCCTTCCAGGTGCCGGCCCCCCAGGACGACGGCGGTTCCGACGGCCACGGCGGGTCCGCCGGCAGACAGGGCCGGAAGCCCGCCCCGTGGCCGATGCCCGGCCAGGCGCAGGCGCCCGGCGGACACCAGCCCACATGGCCGGAGCCGCCGGACGGTGGCCCGGCCACCGGCCGCCCGTCCCGGTACGCCCGGGAAGAGGAGGGCCCCGGCGAGGTCACTGAGTGGGGCGGCTACCCGGCATACCGGGAGCCCCACCCCGGCGACCCGCTCGACCTGTCCAAGCCCCTGGAGCCCGAACCGGTGCCCCAGGAGTCCACCTGGGCCCGCGAGACGCCTCGGCCGTGGACTCAGGACGGCCCGGTCTGGGCGCAGGAGAGCACCGCATGGGCTCCCCAGGAAAGCGCCGCGTGGGCCCAGGAGAGCGCGGTGTGGGCCCAGGAGCCGTCCTGGGTGCGGGAGGCCTCCTCCCCGCAGGGCGCCCCCCAGGTGCCCCTCCCCCGGCCCGACTGGGCCCCGCCGCCCGTGTCACAGCCGCAGACGGGCGCGCACCCCTATGGCGCCCCCCAGTCCCAGACACCCGCCCCGGGAGCGCCCCAGGCTCTCGGGCAGCCCGGGGCGCTCCCGGGCGCCGGGCACCCGCAGGCCGCCACGCCCCCCCGGCAGGCGCCGCCCGCGGGTGGCGAACGCCCCTTCTCCTACTGGGAGAACAACCGCCGGGAGAGCGAATCCTCGTTCTGGAACCAGGGACCGCAGGCCGAGCAGGAGTTGCGGGCGGAGCGGGAGCGCGAGCCGCAGGTCGAGGAGGAGCCCGCGGCCCCCCCTGCCAAGAAGAAGCGCGAGCCGTATCTCGACAACGTGAAGTTCGTCCTGATCGCCCTGGTGGTGATGGGCCACTCGCTGGTCCCCACCCTGAAGGCGCACTCGGCGAGCTCGGTGTACCTGTTCGTCTACATGTTCCACATGCCGGCGTTCGTGCTGATCAGCGGCTACCTGGGCCGCAACTTCTGGCACTCCAACGCGAAGATCAACAAGCTGGTCGACACACTGCTGATCCCGTACGTGGTCGTGGAGATCGGCTATGCGCTGCTCCGCTACGGGCTTGGCCAGAAGTGGACGCTGACGATAATTGATCCGGCCTGGCTGAACTGGTATCTGGTGGCCCTGGTCCTCTGGCGGATCTCCACGCCCATCTGGACCCGGATGCGGCAACCGCTGCTGGTCGCGGTGGTCATCTACATGGCGGCGGGCTTCTCCGAGATCTCCGGTGACTTCAGCATCGACCGCTTCTTCGGCCTGCTGCCGTTCTACGTGCTCGGCCTGCTGCTCAAGCCCGAGCACTTCGACCTGCTCAAGCCCACCTGGGTCAAGATCACTTCAGCTGTCGTCCTGGTCGGGGCCGCCGGGGTGGCGATCCTCATCGCTCCGCACGTCCCGCGCGACCCGATCTACTTCCGCTACAGCTTCAAGGCCATGGACATGTCCTGGTGGATGGGCTTCGGCGTGCGCGCCGCCGTACTGGTCGCGGCGCTGATCATGACGGCCGCGGTGCTCGCGCTGGTGCCCCGCCGCGAGACCTGGTTCTCCGACCTCGGCACCCGCACCCTGTACGCCTACCTGCTGCACGGCGTCGTGGTGGTCATCGCCAAGGACCAGGGCTGGCTGAGCTTCCCCTGGCTGTACGGCCCGCTGGGCGTGGCGGCGATCGCGTCGAGCTCGCTGGCCCTGGCCATCGTGCTCTGCCTGCCGGAGACCCGCAAACTCTTCAAGTGGCTGCTCGAACCCAGGCTGGTATGGCTCTACCGGCGACCTTCCCCGCCCCCCGCCGCCAAGGACGCGCCCGCCACCGCGCCCACCGGCGAGGCCGCGCCCGCCGCCAAGGAGAGTTCAGCGGCAGTTCCCCGGTAATTAACTCAACGCATCCGGTGCTGACGGAACAGCCGCCCAGCATCGGCATATGCGGGTATGCGTCGCGACAATCGTTCATCATCCAGAAGACGCCCGGATCGCGCATCGGCAGATCCGGGCGCTTCTCGACGCCGGGCACGACATCACCTACGTCGCCCCCTTCACCGACTGCAACGTCACCCCGGATCCGCGGATCCGGGCGATCGACGTGCCCCGGGCGATCGGCAACCACCGCAGGCGCGCGCTGAAGGCCGCCAGGGGAGCTCTCAGCCGCGGGGTCGAGGGCGCCGACCTGCTGATCGTGTACGACCCGGAGCTGCTCTCCCGCCTGCCCAGGCGCCGCCCCGCCACCGTCTGGGACGTACGCGGTGAAGCCTGCGCCACATCCCCGCGCCGGGTCCTGCCCTCACCGGCACGCCGGGCCGAGGCCCGAGCGGAACACCGGCTGCGCCTCATCCTGGCCGACGACTCCTACCGGGACCGCTTCTCCCTGCCCCACCCGGTCGTCCCCGACACCGCCTGCGTACCCGAGAACCCGCCCGCGCGGCCCGGCCGTGACCGGGTGGTCCACATCGGTCACCTCTCCGAGGCGGGAGGCGTGGCCGAGCTGATCGAGACGGCCAGACGGCTGCTCCCCCACGGGATCAGGCTCGACCTGATCGGCTCCGCCGACGCCGGGGTCAGGCCGCTGCTCCGGGACGCGCAGCGGGAGGGCCTGCTCGACTGGTACGGCTACGTGCCCAACCGGCACGCGCTGCGGATGGCCGAGGGGGCGATCGCCGGGCTGTCGCTCCCGCGCGACGCGCCCGGTCGCCGGCCCGTACCGGCCAAGATCATCGACTACATGTCCCGGGGCGTTCCCGTGGTCACCACGCCGCTGCCCGCCGGTGCCGCCCTGGTCGAGCGCACCGGCTGCGGGGTCGTCGTGCCCTTCGGCGACGCCGGGGCGGTGGCGCGCGCGGTGCTGGCGCTGCGGGACGATCCCACCGGGGCCGCGGAGATGGGCGGGCGCGGCCACGCCGAGGCCCTGGCCCACCACAACTGGCCGGACCACGCGGGCGCGTTCGTCGGGCAGCTGGAGGAATGGGCGGGCAGACCGGTGACGTCCGGCCTGGAGATTGGTCTACTGGAGGCATGGCACGCCATCTGATTCAGGGGCGCGAGATCGCCATGCCGGTCCGCGTCCGAGACGCCATGGTCTGCGGCGCCTCCTATCTGGTCCGGGCGGACGCCGCACGGGCCGTGATCGCCTACTCCCACCTCGACGTCGCCGAGGTGCTGCCCGGCAAGGCCCTGTGCACGCTGATGTTCGCCGACTACCGCGACGGCGATTTGGGCCCCTACCACGAGTTCGGCATCGCCTTCCTGGCCAGGCCACCCGGCGCGGACCACGCCCCCGGCGGCGGGCTGCGCGCGAACCTGTCCGAGCTGCGCAGGACCGGCGCCGGGGCGTTCGTCCACTGGCTCCCGGTCGACCAGGGCCTCACCCTGGAGGCGGGCCGCACGATCTGGGGTTTTCCCAAGGAACTGGCCGACATCGACCTGCGCACGTCCTCCCCCTACAAGCGGTGCATCCTGCGCAAGGACGGCCGCCTGGTGCTGGACCTGCTGATCAAACCCGGCGTCCCGGTGCCGGGCACCGGCATGATGACCGCGCTCGACGCCTACAGTCACTCAGACGGCGTCACCCGCCGCATCCCGTGGTCGATGTCCCCCCACGGCATCCGCACCCGCCCCGGCGGCGCCCTGATCCGCCTGGGCAACCACCCGATCGCCAAGGAACTGAGCGAACTCGGCCTGCCCAAACGGGCCCTGGCCACGGCCACGGTCTCCCACATGGCCATGACCTTCAACGAGGCCAAGGAGCCCTAGTAACGCGAAGGCACGGATTGGGGAGTTCCACGACCCCGCGACAGGCCCGGTCGGCTCACTCAGGTCGGCAGGCACGAGGTGAACACGGCGACCGGCGTACCGCGACCGGGTATTCACACCTCCAGCCTGTCCGCTCGCCGTGACTTTCGCACCATGAACGATCACCTGGACCTGGGAACCGCCCCTGACCGAGGCCCGGCAACCTGATGCCCGCGACCTGACCCGGTGTTCACGGTCGTCTGCGGGGCGGGACCGGGATGCGGTCGAGGTCGTGGGCGACGACGACGTCGCCACGGAACACGGCGGCCGCCTGGTCGGCGAAGCGGTACTCGTCCTCGGCGCGGTACCGCTCGGAGAAATGGGTGAGGACCAGCCGCCGGACGCCGGCCTCGGCGGCGACCCTGGCGGCCTGGCCGGCGGTGAGGTGGCCGTAGTCACGGGCCAGCGCGGCGTCCTCGTCCAGGAAGGTCGACTCGATGACCAGCAGGTCCACCCCGTCGGCCAACTCGAAGACCGGGTCGCAGAGGCGGGTGTCCATGATGAGGGCGAACCGCTGCCCGGGGCGATGCACGCTGCACTCACCCAGGGTCACCACCGTACCGTCCGGAGCGGTGACCTGGCCGTCCTCCCGCAGCCTGCGGATGGCGAGGCCGTGCACGCCTCGGGCCGCGAGTTCGTCCGGCAGCATGGTGATGCCGTCGGGTTCGACCAGGCGATAGCCGTACGCCTCCACCGGATGGTCGAGCCGGCGGGCCGTCAGGGTGAACGGCGCGTCGGCGGTGTCGAGTTCCACCGCGGAGCCGCCGAGCGGCTGCTCGCGGATCCGGATGGTGTCGTGGAAGATCGTCGCGTGCCGCAGCCGCTCCCAGTAGAGCGCACCGCTGGCGGGGAAGGCCGCGTTCGCCTCGGCCACCCCGTCACGTGACATCCGCTGGACGATTCCCGGCACTCCGAGGCAGTGGTCGCCGTGGAAGTGGGTCAGGCAGATCCAGTCGATGTCGTGCACGCTGAGCCCGGCGTGGATCATCTGCCGCTGCGTACCCTCTCCCGGGTCGAACAGCAGGCCCTGTCCGTCCCAGTGCAGCAGATAGCCGTTGTGATTACGGGTACGGGTGGGAACCGCACTGGCGGAACCGAGCACAACGATCTCACGTGCGGACATACATCAATGATCACTCAACGGGGGGCGGCGAGCGACCGGATTACGACCGGGTGAACGGCTCCGGCCCACTGGCGCGACGGCCCGGGCACGGAGTCAGCCGTCGAGTTCCAGCAGGGGCAGCTCGGCCCTGGTCGGGAGGCCCTGCCAGTCGCTGGGGCCGGACGAGGCGAAGGCGGCGAGCAGGAATCCGCGGCGCAGCCGGTCGGTCGGGTGCAGTCCCTCCAGCGCCGCGCTGAGATAGCCCGCGACGAAGGCGTCCCCCGAGCCGTTGGGATCGACCACCGGCGCGGAGACGCCGGCGGCGTCATGGCGGACGCCGTCGACCCGGACGCTCGCCCCCCGGGCACCGCGTATCACGATGACCTCGCGGTCTCCGGCGAGCGCGGGCTTGACCAGGTCGAGCTCGCTCTGCCGGACGAACAGCACGTCCGCCGAGCAGGCCAGCACGCTGAGGGTCTCCTCGGCCTCCCGCAGGTCGGGCCAGAGCTGGTCGTGGTAGTCGATCGCCACCGAGACGGGGACCCTCGCGGTCCGCGCGGCCCGTACCGCGGCGTGCATGGCGTCGCGCGCGCTCAGCGCGGCGGTGATCCCGCTGACGTGCAGGACGCGCGAGGCCGCGACCCGGTCGACGGGAACGTTCCCCTGGGCGAGCCTGGCGCCCGTGCGGTAGTAGGTGACCCTGGCCGCCTGACCGAGCCTCGTCTCCTTCAGGAGCATCCCGGTCGGCGATCCCTCGTCCACCCGGGTGTCGGAGACGTCCACCCCCTCGCCGCGCAGCACGGTGAGGATCCTGGACCCCAGCTCGTCGCCGCCGACCTTGCCCAGCCAGCTCACCCGGTGGCCGAGCCTGGACAGCCCGATCGCGACGTTGAACTCGGCTCCGGCGACGTCCAGCCTGGCCTCGTGCTCATGGCGGATCCGGCCGCTGGTGACCACGCCGAAGGCCTCGCCGAGGGTGTAGACGTCCATACCGGACCGGACTCAGACGATCGGCGGGCGGCCGAGGCGCAGCATGCGCCAGGCGGTCTTCCAGCCCATCGGGCGGCGCTCTCCCGCGGGTTCCCTGAGCCCCTCGCCGAAGCCCTTGAACCAGGCGCGCAGGGCGGGCCCCGAGCGCTCGCGGATCAGGGTCAGCACGCTCCAGTTGAGCAGGTAGAGCGTCGCGAGCACCCAGGGAAGGTTGCGGCGGGCCAGCCAGACCCGGTTGCGGGCGTTGAGCCGGTAGAAGTCGGTGTGCCTGGTCGGCGGGACCTGCGGGTGGTACATGACCGTCTTGGCGTCGTACTCGATGCGGTAGCCCTCGCCGAGGAGCCGCCAGGCCAGGTCGGTCTCCTCATGGGCGTAGAAGAAACGCTCGGGAAGCCCGCCGACCTGGAGGAACGCCGACCTGCGGATGGCGCACGCGCCGCCCAGGAAGGTGGTGACCGGGGAGGATCGCTCGGGGTCGCCCGCCCGCAGGCGGGGAACGTGGCGGCGCTGGCCGATGCCGCCGTCGGGGTCCTTCACCCGGAAGGAGACGACCGCGAGGTCGTGCTCGGTGGAGAAGCGCTCCCGCAGGTGGGAGACGAGCCACTGGTCGGCGTACCAGCCGTCGTCGTCGAGGAAGAGGACGACATCGCCCGTGCACTCCTCGACGCCGCGGTTGCGGCCTGCGGGAATGCCCGTGTTGTGGCTCAGCCGCACGCTTCTGATCGAGGCCGAGGACCCCTCGGGAACGGTGGCCGACAGCTCGGGGACATCGGTGCCGTTACCGACGATGACCACCTCGACGTCGCCGTCGACCTGGTTCAGCGCGGACTCGACCGCCCGGTCCAGCTCTGGGATCCGGTTGCCCATGGTGAGGATGACGCACGAGATCTTCAACGGGTCATCGCCTTGACGCGTCGAAAGCACGTACGGAGCATACGTTCATGATCACCGAGTCTGCTGGATCGGGCAATTCTGGCGGGGTCAATGCTTCCTTGTTTACCGGGAAACAAGCGTATCGGAACCGTCGGCGAACACCTGCCAAACAGTAAGGTGTTCGCACCTACGACGCGCCCGGACGCCATCCGGTTCCTCATGAAAGCCGCCTGGACGCCAGAATGCTGATCAGATGCAGAATCATCTGCAGCACCGCGACGACCACGCAGGCCACCACGAGCACCCTCGTCGCGGCCGCCCCTCCGTTGATCGCGTCCCAGATCGCCGCGACCACGACGAGGAGGGACAGCTCGACCGCCTGCACGATCCGGTGGAACCTCAGCGCCGCGGCGGCCTTGCGCGCCAGGCCCAGACCGCGCGACTGGAAGTGCTCGGCCGAGGCCTCACTCGCCGCGACCAGCCCGGAGCGGGCGCGGGCCACGTCGACCAGGTCGGTCTCCGCCTTGATCAGAATGGCGCCGAGCGCGGCGGCGAAGCCCGCCACGGTGTACCAGTCGGGCAGGATCTCCGACGCCCGGAACCCCAGCCCGATGAGCAGGGCGGCCTCGGCGAAGTAGTGGCCGACCCGGTCGAGGTAGACACCGGTGATGGAGGTGCGCCGGGTCCAGCGGGCCAGCTCGCCGTCGGAACAGTCGAGCAGCAGGTAGAGCTGGACCAGCAGTGCCGCCAGCACGGCGGCCCAGAGGCCGGGCAGCGCGAGCACCGCTCCGGCCAGCAGCCCGGTGAGGATCATCAGCCAGGTGGTCTGGTTGGGTGTGATCGGCGTCTTGGCGAGGAACCAGGTGACGTAGATCGACAACTTGCGCATGTAGAGCACGCCGGCCCAGTGCTCGCCGCTGTTGCGTTCCATGGTCGAGTGCGGCTGGGCCACCGCACGGAGCTCAGCGACCGACGGCCCGGACATAATCCTCCACCCGATCGCGAATCTCCGGTTCCGACAGACGCAGGTGCTCAAGGATCGTGTAGCGGCCGGGACGGGTGGCCGGCGCCAGCATGACCGCCTCGGTGAACTGGGCCGCGGGGGGCCCCCCCGCCCGGGGGGGGGGGGGCGCGCG
>NZ_JBFAOJ010000027.1:0-100685 GCF_040675205.1 Streptosporangium sp. NPDC049644
CGGCTGTGGGGCTGCGCCCCCCCCACACCCACCCCCACCCCCCCCGGCGGGGCCCCCCCCCCGCCTCGCGAGATCTCGCGAGGCGGGCGGCGCCGCGACTAGCGGGAGCCGCCGGCCACGGCGGGCAGGACGGTGACCGTGTCGCCGTCGGCGACCGGGGTCTCCAGCCCGCCCAGGAACCGGACGTCCTCGTCGTTCAGGTAGACGTTCACGAAGCGGCGCAGCGCGCCCTTGTCGACCAGGCGCTCCTTCAGCCCGGGGTGCCGGGCCTCCAGGTCGCCGATCAGCTCCTCAAGCGTGGCGCCCTTGGCGTCGACGGCCTTGGCACCGTCGGTGTAGGTGCGCAGGATGGTCGGGATGCGAACCTCAATGGCCATCGCGGGTCAATCTCCTTGTGTCGTCATGGGAGTAATAGCCCACCGGTTCGAAACACCGGCGAGCGCCGGGGGATTCCAGAAAAGCCGGTCAGCGACAGTCGTAGACGACAACGAAAGGCGTGTGCGCGAACAGGAAGTTCTGCACGGGCGCGACGCCCGCGTGCCGTGCCCGTGGGCCGGGACGCGAGCACACGACGTCCTCCTGGCTCGGGGCGGCGGTCAGCATGCCCACCAGCTTACCCAAAGGGACAATCCACCACACGGCCGTACACCCGGGACGGTCACCCGGAGGTGATCGTCACCTTCTCCTCGCTCACGACGCCGTCGACGATCCGGTACGAGCGGAACTCGGCCTCCGCACCCAGCTCCTCCCGGGTGGAGACCAGCACGTAGTGGGCCCCTGGTTCGGCGGCGTAGGAGATGTCGGTGCGGGAGGGGTACGCCTCGGTGGCGGTGTGGGAGTGGTAGATCACCACCGGTTCCTCGTCGCGGTCGTCCATCTCCCGCCAGACGCGCAGCTGCTCCAGCGAGTCGAACCGGTAAAACGTCGGCGACCGCTCGGCGTTCTCCATGGCGATGAACCGTTCGGGGGAGTCGGAACCGACGGGCCCGGCGATCACACCGCAGGCCTCGTCGGGGTGGTCCGCCCGAGCGTGCGCGATGATCTTGTCAACCAGTTCCCGGGAGATCGTGAGCATGCCTGAAAGCTACCAAAGGGCTCGGACCAGGGTGTCCTGGAGGTAGGTCAGCCAGTCGTAGATGACGTACACCGGGTAACGGGGGTCGTGCTCCGGCATGTCGGCGATCTCGTCGTGCACCTCCTCGGTCACCTCCAGCCGGGTGCCGAGCGTGAGCCGCACGTCGTTCAGCGCGCGCATCCACGCCTCCGCCTGCTCCCTGGTCAGCTCGACCCGGCCGGGCTCGGCGCTGTCGAGCATCGCCTTGGCGTCGGCCCGCTTGCCCTCGCGCAGCGTCGCCTCGGTGTACCGGCGAAACTCCGCGGCCGCCTCGCCGTCCTCGTACGCCGAGGGGAACAGCCTGGCCAGCACCGGATCGTTGGACTGCTCGGACGCGCCGATGCCGAGCGCCCTCTCCAGCGGATCGTCTCCGGTCTCCCCCGGCTCTATCAGGCCCAGGGTCTGGGTGACCAGCGAGCGCAGGATCGACACCTCGGCGGCGTCGAAACCCGTGACCACACCGCCCTCACGCCCCGGCTTGAATCCCGAACTCATCTCTCGCCCACCATTCCTCGCGGGCCCTCCACCCGGGACCCGCCCGTCGTCTGGGATCGACCCGTCGTCCGCCCGGCGACGGACGGCACCGGCCGCCCGCTCACGAATCCCGCTGGACCGTGGCCCACAGCCCGTAGGAGTGCATGATCTGCGCGTCGCGCTCCATCTCCTCACGGGTGCCGCTGGAGACCACCGCCTTGCCCTTGTGATGCACGTCGAGCATCAACTTCTCCGCCTTCTCCTTGGAGTATCCGAAGACGGTCCGGAAGACGTACGTCACATAGGACATCAGGTTGACGGGGTCATTCCAGACGATCGTCAACCATGGCAGATCGGGTCTTACGTCGATTGACGGACGCTCGACCTCTGTTGGAGCGGTGCTACCCACATTCACCAGTCTGCCCTACCCCGGGATTAGTCTTCGACTCGTGACAGAGAGCATGAGCACCGCGTTGCTTACCGATCACTATGAGCTGACGATGCTGGAGGCGGCGCTGAGAAGCGGCGCCGCCTCCAGGCGGGCGGTCTTCGAGGTGTTCGCGCGGCAGTTGCCCGGTGGACGGCGCTACGGGGTCGTCGCGGGTACCGGCCGGGTGCTGGAGGCGCTGGAGTCCTTCCGCTTCGACGAGGAGTCGCTGGCGTTCCTCGAAGACAACCGGATCGTCGACGAGCCGACCCTGGCCTTCCTCGCCGGATACCGGTTCTCGGGCGACGTGGACGGCTACGCCGAGGGCGAGTGCTACTTCCCCGGTTCCCCGATCATGACGGTGGAGGGCACGTTCGCCGAGGCGGTGCTGCTGGAGACCGTGATCCTGTCGGTGCTCAACCACGACTGCGCGATCGCCGCCGCCGCCGCTCGCATGGTCGGCGCCGCCGGGACCAGGCCGATCATCGAGATGGGCTCGCGACGCACCCACGAGGCGGCGGCCGTGGCCGCCGCGCGAGCCGCCTACCTCTGCGGGTTCTCCTCCACCTCCAACCTCATGGCGGGCCGCGCGTACGGGGTGCCGACGGCCGGCACCGCGGCCCACGCGTTCACCCTGCTCCACGACTCCGAGGAGCAGGCCTTCCAGGCCCAGATCACCTCCCTCGGCGCCGGCACCACGCTGCTGGTCGACACCTACGACGTGGCCCAGGCCGTACGGACCGCGGTGGAGCTGGCCGGCCCCTCCCTCGGCGCCGTCCGCCTCGATTCCGGCGACCTCGTCCAGGTGGCCCACGAGGTCCGCGAGCAGCTCGACGCGCTCGGCGCGAACCAGACCCGGATCATCGTCACCAGCGACCTCGACGAGTACGCCATCGCGGCGCTGTCGGCCGCTCCCGTGGACGGCTACGGCGTCGGCACGTCGCTGGTCACCGGCTCGGGCTCGCCCACCGCCGCCCTGGTCTACAAGCTCGTCGCCCGCGCCGGCGCCGACGGGAGCATGCGGCCGGTGGCCAAGAGGTCGGTGGGCAAGCCCAGCAGGGGCGGCCGCAAGAACGCCTCCCGCAGGCTCGACCCGGCGGGCACGGCGGTCACCGAGCTGGTCACCACCTCCGGCGACCTTCCCGCGGACGCCCGTCCGCTGCAGGTCCCGCTGGTCAGGAAGGGCGAGATCGTCGGCCGCGAGAAGCTGGACGCGGCCCGCGCGCGACACCGGGAGGCCCTCGCCGAGCTGCCGGCCAACGCCCACCAGCTCTCCCGGGGCTACGCCGCGCTGCCCACCGTGTTTGACTGACCGCATGCCAACCGCACTGATCATCGTCGATGTCCAGAACGACTTCTGCGAGGGCGGCAGCCTTCCGGTCGGTGGCGGCGCCGAGGTGGCCGCCGCCATCTCCCGGTACACCGCCTCTCATGGCTACGACCACGTCGTGGCCACCCGCGACCACCACGTGGACCCCGGCTCCCACTTCGCCGCCGAACCCGACTACGTGAACTCCTGGCCCGTCCACTGCGTCGCCGGGACGACCGGCTCGGACTTCCATCCCGCCTTCGACACCGGACGGGTGGAGGAGGTGTTCAGCAAGGGGGCGCACGCCGCCGCCTACAGCGGCTTCGAGGGCGTCACCCCCGACGGTACGGGCCTGGCCGACTGGCTCGGCGAGCGCGGCGTGGACACGGTGGACGTCGTCGGCATCGCCACCGACCACTGTGTGCGGGCCACCGCCCTGGACGCGCTCGCGCACGGCCTCTCCGTCCGGGTGCTGCTGGATCTCACCGCGGGGGTGGCCGCCCCGACCACCGAGGCCGCCCTCGCCGAGCTCGGCTCCGCCGGAGCCCGTCTCACCGGCACCCCGGTGGTCCGCCCGGCCTGACGGCCACCCCCTTCGGCACGGTTTCCCGCCCTGTCCGTCAGCCCGGCGAGGGAAGGCCATCAGGAGCGCCCACTCCGGGCATTCGAACGACTACCGGATCGGCATGGGTGGGTAAACACAACCACCACCCGCCGCGACAGGAGTATCACGGAGAGCTGAGACCTCTTACTACCGGTGGTGACCTCATATGTTCGTGCTCGGTGTCTCCTGGCTGGTCCTGACCCCGCTGTGCCTGTGGAACCTTTTTCGCGGCGGGACGCTGGTGCGGCTGACGAGCGTGCTGGCGCTGGTCTCACTGGAGGTGGCCACGATCTGGACCACCAGCACGGTCCGGATCCCGCCGCGGACCCTCATCGCCGCGCCCTCGCCCTCGGCGGCCCGGATACCGGCTCCGGGGCCGACGCCGGCCTCGGAGCCGGCCCCGGTCCCGGCCCCGCAGGCGGCTCAGCAGGGCGCTCGGGACGGGCAGAGCGCCTCCTGCCCCGGCAGGATGCCCGCCCCCGAGCGGGTGCGGCTGGCCCGCCGCCAGGGCGCGCTGCGGGGTGTGACGCTCTTCTGGACGGCCAGGGCCGACGAGTGCGACACCGCGACTGTGGTCCTGCGCCACCGGAACCGCACGATCAGGGTCTGGGTGCGCGACGGCGAGACGGATGGTCAGGAGAGTCGCGCCTCGGAGGCCACGACGCGGCCGGTGAGCGTCACCGGCGGCGTGGCCTCCCTGCAGGTGCCGCTCGCGCAACCGGTGCGCGGCGAGGGAGGGTTCCGGGCGGTCGACGGCCGGACCGGCAGGCCGATCGCCCTCGGCTGACCGGGTCGCGCCCGGCGCGAACGCCGGTGCGACCCGGTGGCCGGGTCAGTGGGAGCGCTGGGTGGCCCAGTGGCGGATCTTGTCGATCCGCTCCTGGATCTGCTCCGCGGAGGCCTGCGCGATGGCGGGGCCGCCGCAGGACCTGCGGAGCTCGGCGTGTATGACGCCGTGCGGCTGGCCGGTGCGGTGGTTCCAGGCGCCGACGAGGCCGTTGAGCTCCTTGCGAAGGTTGGCGATCAGCTCGTGCGGGGCGAGTTGCGGCTCCTTGGGCTCGGGCCTGTTCCGCCTGGCCTTCAGCTGATCGGACTGGCGCTTGCTCAGCAGGGTGCGGACCTGGTCGGGCTCCAGCAGACCCGGCAGGCCGAGAAAGTCCTCCTCCTCGGGGGAACCGGTCTCCGCGGCGCTGCCGAACTCGCCGCCGTCGAAGAGCACCCGGTCGAAGGTGGCGACCGCCTCCAGGGTCTCGAACGGCAGCTCATCACCAAGGACGTCGGGGTTGTCCTTCTTGCGCTGGGCGTCCTCCATCAGGAAGTCGTCCAGCCCCTCCTCCGGGGGCTTGCGGTCGAGCACGTGGTCGCGCTCGGCCTCCAGCTCCGCGGCCAGTCCCATCAGGGTCGGCACCGAGGGCACGAAGACGGACGCGGTCTCGCCTCTCTTGCGGGCACGGACGAAACGGCCGACCGCCTGCGCGAAGAAGAGCGGGGTCGAGATGCTCGTGGCGTAGACGCCGACGGCCAGACGCGGGATGTCGACGCCCTCGGAGACCATCCGGACCGCGACCAGCCAGCGCTGCTCGGACGCGGAGAAGTCCTTGATCTTCTTGGAGGCCGCCGGGTCGTCGGAGAGCACGACCGTGGCGCCCTCGCCGGTGATCGTCCTGATGTGGCGGGCGTAGGCGCGGGCGGTCTCGTGGTCGGTGGCGATGACCAGGGCCCCGGCGTCGGGCACGCCCCTGCGCACCTCGGTCAGCCGCCGGTCGGCCGCCCGGAGGACCTGGCGAATCCACTCGCCCTTCGGGTCGAGCGCGGCCCGCCACGCCTGGCCGAGCTGGTCCTTGGTGAGCGGGGTGCCGAGGGTCGCCGCGATCTCGTCGCCGGCGCGGGTCCGCCAGCGCATCTCACCGGCGTAGGCCAGGAAGATGACCGGGCGGACGACACCGTCGGCGAGCGCGGGACCGTAACCGTAGGAGTAGTCGGAGACACTGCGCCTGACCCCGTCGCCGTCTTCGGCGTAGGTGACGAAGGGGATCGGGTTGATGTCGGACCTGAAGGGGGTGCCGGTCAGGGCGAGGCGCCGGGCGGCGGGCTCGAACGCCTCCCGCACGCCGTCGCCCCAGGACTTCGCGTCGCCCGCGTGGTGGATCTCATCGAAGATCACGAGCGTCTTGCGCGCCTCGGTGCGTGCGCGGTGCAGTGCCGGATGCATCGACACCTGGGCGTAGGTGATGGCCACCCCGACGTAGTCACGGGAGGTCGCGCCCTGGCTGTTCTTGAACTCGGGGTCGATCGCGATGCCGACCCTGCCCGCGGCGTCCGCCCACTGCTGCTTGAGATGCTCCGTCGGTGTGACGATGGTCACAGCCCGGATCACCCCCCTGGACAGCAGGTCGCTGGCGATGCGGAGCGCGAAGGTCGTCTTGCCCGCACCCGGCGTGGCGACCGCGAGGAAGTCGCGCGGTTCACGGCTGGAGTACAGGTCAAAGGCCTCCTGCTGCCACGCGCGAAGCTTCGGCGCGGTGCCCCAGGCGGCACGGTCCGGATATGAAGGCGAGAGGTGGGATGCGGCGAAAGTGCTCACAGTGTCACCAGGGTAATCTGCGTCGCCGACAAGACGTGCCGATCGGCCGGGATCCTCGCCAAGGTCGCCTCCACGTGCTAGGTGTTCCGTCCCCCGGATCCTTCGCCCGCCGCGTCGCCGCCGATCGACGGGCACGGCGCGGCTCACGGAGGCCGAGCGTCAGCTCAGACCCGCGATCACCGTATCGATCTCGGCCCGCGACACGGGATCGTCCGGCTGGGCCATCCCGACCACGACCACCGGGCGCCTGCCGCCACCGGTGAGGAAGACCACGCGAAGGTAGGCCGGCCGGTTCACGATGTCCAGGTACTCGGCGCGCAGCGAGCGGGCGTGCCCGGTGCGCGCGCCCACCGCGATCTCCGTGTCGTCCACCACCTTCACCTTGTCGCCGTGGAGCAGAAGCCGCCCGTACAGGTCGCCGAGCTCGGCCGCGGTGGCGCGCACGTCGGCCGCGGGCTCCGCCGGCATGACCATCACCGTCGTGTTGACACCGTCGCCCGCGATCGAGGTGAACCCCGTGACAGGCGGCACCGCGCCCGCGAGCCAGCCCTCCGGCAGCCGGTAGCTGACCCCCGCGACCGGATCGGTCACCCGCCCCGGCGGCGGGTCCGGCGCCGACCGCAGCACCAGCACGACCGCGCCGGCGATGACGCCGCCGACGACGACCAGGGTGAGCAGTACGAGCAGCAGGCCGCGCAGGCGCCCGGGACGGGGCTGGGGCGGGGCGATGGGCGTGCCGTACCAGCGGGCCGAGGGTGGCAGGTCGTCGCCGGGCTCGGGTATCCGGGGGGGCCAGGTGAGGTGGGAGCGGCTGTCGGACGGCTCGGACTCCTCCGGCGGCGGCCAGGGACGGCGCTCGTCGCCGAGGTCCGGGTCGCCGGACGCCCATTCCCGGTCTCCCGCCTTCCGCGCGGCCTTCCGCGCTGCCTTCCGCGCCGCCTTTTGGGCGGCTTTTCCGGCCCGCCGGGACCGGCGCCCCCCGTCACGACCGGGCTCGTCCAACGGGTCCGACCGGCGAGGTCGTTCGTGCACGGGGCCTCCTCCCGGCGGTCACGGTCCTACCGTCCTACCATGCATCCCGCGGCGTGGTCCGGCTATGGGTGATCGTTGTTACGGGAGTGACCAATGAGTCATGAGATGTCCCGCATACGCCGGGCCACGATCACCCCGAAGAGCCCCAGGGAGGCCATCAGGGCGACGATCATGGTGTAGCCGGTGGCGATGTCGTCGTGGCCGATCAGGTTGATCAGGACACCGGCCAGACCGATGGTGAGAGCACCGCCCAGGGTGTCGACGACCTGGAGCGCGGCGGAGTTGGCGCCCTGCTCCGCGTCGGGTGACTGGCGCATCGCGGTGATGTTGACACTGGTGGTGCCGATGCCCATGCCGAACCCGGCGACGACCCAGGCGGGCACGGTGACCCAGCCGGTGATACCGGGTACGAGCGCGAGCAGGGTCAGCAGGATGCCCGCGGTGATCGCCGCGGAACCGATCCCGACCAGCAGGGGCCGATCGTACGAGCGGCGGCTCTGCAGGTAGGAGCCGGTGGTCCAGCCCAGGGCACCGGTGGTGAGCGCGACCCCCGCCTCGGCGACGGAGAAGCCCCGCACCTCGGTCAGGAGCAGCGGGATGAAGGAGTTGACCGCGAAGAAGGCCGAGGCGAGCACCCCGCGCATCATGATCGTGGTGGGCAGGCCGCGGCCGAACCTGAGCGCCCCGGGTGGCAGCAGCCTGGGCAGCCCCACGGCGAGGAACAGCAGCCCGGCCACGACGGCCACCCCGCCGGGCACCGGGGTGCTCTGCAGGCGGTCCACGCCGTACAGCAGCACCCCGCCACCGGCCGCCGTGGCGATGGCGGCCAGGGTCATCGCCAGCGGCCTGGACCGGGGCCCGGTGGAGGGCTCGGGCGCCTGGTCCCGCCGGGCGCGCAGCGCGGGCAGGAGCATCACGAGGGCGGGGACGACGAGCGGCACGATGCCGTAGAAGACCCAGCGCCAGCCGACCGTCTCGGCGATGATCCCGCTGAGGGCCGGCCCGAGCAGCGCGGGAAGCACCCAGGCGGCCGACAGCGCGGCGAACACCCGGGGCCTGGTCTCGGGGACGTAGACCCGCGCGATCATCACGTAGATCGCCACGATGACGGCGCCGCCGCCGAGGCCCTGCACCGCCCGCGCCACGATGAACAGTTCCTTGGTCCCGGCGGCACCGGCCAGGGCCATACCGGCGGTGAACAGTCCCACGCCGAGCAGGAACGGCCAGGCGTGTCCCCGCCGGTCGGACCAGAGGCCGGCGACCACGTTGGCGAGCAGACCGGAGATGAGGAAGGCCGAGAAGCTCATCCCGTACAGGCCCAGGGCGTCGAGATCCGCCGAGACCGCGGGCATGACCGTGCCCACGGACATGCCCTCGAAACCGATCAGCGTGATGACGAGCAGGATGCCGAGGGAGGCGGTGCGGTACTCGGGGCCGAAGAGCCGGGGGGATTCGTACGGAGCGTCAAGTGTCTTCGGTACTGTCACCTGTCAAGGGTAGTGTCCGCCCCGGCTCCCGATGGGCGACCCACATCTCCTGCATCCTGAGGGCCTGGCCGGAGGTGAACCCGGACATGCAGCGGTCGTCGGAGTAGTCCATGAAGTTGTGGATCGGGTCGGGCCCGCCTCCCGCGCAGGTGTCCTTGACCTGCGGGCAGCCCTCGGTGGGCTGTCCCTCGGGCGCGGTGTCCGCGACGCCGTCGCCCACGGACTCGCAGCCCTTCTCGAAGGTGTGCAGCAGCCCTAGCCAGTGACCGATCTCATGGACCCCGGTGTACCCCCGGTCGAAGCTGCGCATCGCCCCGCCGGGCAGGCTGCGCCAGTCGACGACCACGCCGTCGAGGGCCGGCTCCTTCCGGTATCCGTAGGGGTAGGTGGAGTAGCCGAGCACCAGCTCGCTGAGCTGGGCGATGTAGAGGTTGAGCGTCTCGGGGCCGCCCCTGCGCATCTGTTTGATCGCCCGCTCGTGGGTGACGGGGTCGCGGAACCATGCCGGGTTGACGGTGCGGGTGATGCCCTCCAGCCTGAACCGGATACCGGTGTCCGCCCCGCCGAGTTGCCCGGAGTAGGCGATGTTGAGCGTGGTGATCTGGTCGCGTACGGCGAAGTCGGGGGCGCCGAGGCGGCCGTCGGTGATGACGTGCACCCAGGTGGGCACGGTGACGGGAAGCACGAGCGGAAGCCGTCTCGACCGGGACCGTCCGTCGGCGGGCGGGCGGGCGGGCGACGCGACGGACGGCGCGGGGGACGACACCGGGGACGGCACGGGCGGCACGGGGCGGACCGCCCCCCGCACCATGACGTGAGCCGCTCCGGGGGCGAGGACGCACCCGGGCGCGGCGGGTTCCCTGCCGGGGATGGGCATCGTCAACAGGCATGCGGAGACAACGGCGATCGCACGCCGAAACATGGACTCCCCCGACGAATACCGGCCACTGGTCGCTCGCCGCCCCCCGGCGACATCCCGACCGTAGCCTCATCGGTGGCGATCACCCATGAGCAACACTCACTCCTTGTTGCCGTCTTCACCCTTCGGCAGACCCGAGTAGATCTCCTTGCACTCCGGGCAGACCGGGAACTTCTGGGGGTCGCGGTTGGGCACCCAGACCTTCCCGCAGAGCGCGCGGACCGGTGTCCCGCTCAGCGCGCTCTCCATGATCTTGTTCTTCTCGACGTAGTGGGCGAAGCGCTCGTGGTCGCCGTCGCCGTGCGACAGGTCCGGCCGGACGTCGCTCTCAGGGAGAATCTTCGTACTCACCCTGATGATTTTATGCCCGCGGCGTCGCGCCCCGGTCACCGGCGCGACGTCCCAGGCCCGGCGATCGATCGCCGGGCCTGGGGATGAGGCGTGTTCGAGGGCCTTCAGCCCATGTGGATCACGGCGCCCTCGCTCTTGCGGCCCGCCCTGACGAAGAGCGCGAGCAGCGCCGCGAGGATGGCCACCCCGGTGCTGACCGTGAAGCCGAGGTGCATGCCGTCCAGGAAGGACGAGTGCACGACACCGGTGATGGCCTGCACGATCGGCTCGGGCGTGCCGGGGGCCGCGCCGGCCTGGGCGTAGGAGGCGCCCTGCTTGACCAGCTCCAGCTGCTCGGCGGGGAGTTCCGGAAGCTTGGCGGCCGCCCAGTAGCCGGGAAGCACGTCGGCCACCTTGGCCGCGACGATCGCGCCGAGCACCGCGGTGCCCATCGAGCCGCCGACCTGCATCGCCGACTGCTGCACGCCGCCGGCCACCCCGCTGAGCTCCTCCGGGGCGTTGCCCACGATGATCTCGGTGGCGCCGACCATCACCGGGGAGAGACCGAAGGCGAGCAGCACGAACGGGATCGCGCTGTCCAGGTAACCCGCGTCCATGCCCAGGCGGGAGAGGAGGAACATGGCCACGGCCGTGATCAGCATGCCCGCCGAGATCGTGATCTTCGGGCCGAGTCTGCCGATCGCCAGACCCGCCAGCGGTGAGGCGACGATCATGCCCGCGCTCATCGGGAGCATCCGCATACCCGAGTCGAGCGGTGACAGGCCGTGCACGCCCTGGAAGTAGAAGGTGAGGAAGAACATCGCGCCGAACATCGAGAACGCCACCAGCACCATCAGCACGGTGCCGATCGCGACCGAGGCATTGCCGAACAGGCTGAGCGGAATGAGCGGCTCGGCGGCCTTGGTCTGCCAGTAGACGAACGCGGCGCCGAGCACCACGGCACCGGCCAGGAAGCCGAGCGTCCTGGTGTCGCCCCAGCCGTACTCGGGGGCCTTGATGATCGCCCAGACCATGCAGAACATGGCGCCGGAGAGCAGGACCACGCCGAGCCAGTCGATCCTGGACAGTGAGGCCGCCTTGCTCTCCCTGATCACCAGGAATCCGACGGCCAGGGCGACGATGCCGACCGGGACGTTGATGAAGAAGACCGACTGCCAGTTGACGTGCTCCACCAGCAGGCCGCCGACGATGGGACCGGCGGCGCTGGACAGGCCGATCACCGCGCCCCAGACGCCGATCGCCATGTTCAGCTTCTCGGCGGGGAAGGCCGCACGGAGCAGGGCCAGGGCCGCGGGCTGCAGCAGGGCGCCGAAGAGCCCCTGCAGGACGCGGAAGGCGATCAGCCAGGCGATGGAGTCGGACAGGCCGATGGCCAGGGAGGTGAGCGCGAAGCCCGCGATGCCGATCACGAAGATCCGCTTGTGCCCGAACAGGTCACCGAGCTTGCCCGCGGTGATCAGGAACACGGCGAGCGCGAGCAGGTAACCGCTGGTCACCCACTGCAGGTCGGCGAGGGAGGCGTTGAGCTCCTTGCCGATCACCGGGTTGGCGATGGCGACGACGGTGCCGTCGAGCATCACCATCATCACACCGAGGGAGACCGCCAGCAGCGTCAGCCACGGGTGCCCCTGCCTGGACGATCTGCCCGAATCCGGCGGTGGTGGTGACGTGGCCACCGTCTTGGCCTGTGCCATGGAAGGGTCCCCCCTGTGATCTTTCTTCCGCCCCCGCGTGGGGCGTCAACCGGGGGTAATTTATGACAGTCACTGACAAGTGACAAATTCTTTTAAGAGACAGCGGATGACTTGTGGCAGACTGTGAACTATACGTTTCGAGGTGGTGACGAGTATGCGTCGGCCTGGCCTACGCGAGCGCAAGAAGCAGAAGACCCGGCTGGCGCTGATCGACGCCGCCCTCTCCCTCTTCCTTGAGCAGGGGTACGAGGCAACGACCGTCGACCAGATCGCCGCGGCCGTGGACGTCTCGCCGCGCACGTTCTTCCGCTACTTCGCCACCAAGGAGGACGTCGCCCTGTCCCTGGCCGCCGACGGACAGGAGACCATGCTCGCCGAGCTGGCCACCCGCCCGGCCGACGAGGCGCCGTTCACCGCGCTCTCACACGCCGCGCGGGCGGTGGTCACCATGCTCCAGGAGGGGGATCTCGACGACACCGCCAGGTTCCTCAGAGCCCGCGAAGTGATCGACGCCACCCCGGCTCTCTTCGCGGGGAGCGTGCGCCGGCTGATGGAGAACGAACGGCGGCTGATCGCCGAGATCAGCAGGCGCCAGGGCACCGGCCCCGACGACCTCCTGCCCCACTTCGTGGTGGCGCTCTTCACCGCCGTCGCCCGGGTCGGCTTCGAACTCTGCGAGCCCGCCGACCTCGACGACGTCAATGCCCTCGCCGCCCGCCTGGAGTCGACCCTCACCCTGGCCGAAAGCTCCCTGCGCCCCGGCTGGGACCGCCCCGGGCACCCGGTCTAGTTCATCGACGGGTCGTCGGGGCAGGTGGCCACATAGGCCAGCTCGCCCCGCTGGCGGCGGAGCACGGCCCGCCAGAGCGACTCGGGATCGTGGTGGAAGGTGTCGCCGGGCTCCGAGTCCACGACGTACCAGGCGCCCTCGCCGATCTCGCTCTCCAGCTGCCCGGCCGACCAACCGGCGTACCCCGCGAAGATGCGCATCTGGGCGATCTCCCCGGCGAGGATCTCCGGCGGCGCGTCGAGGTCGACGGTGCCGAGCCTGGAGACCGCCGCGGTGCCCGCGTGCAGCCGCCGCCAGCCGAGCGGCTCCTGCCCGCTCGGCACCGCGGCCAGCGCCAGGGCGCTGTCTGTCTGCACGGGGCCTCCCTGGAACAGCACGGACGGGCCGGTGACCATGGTGTCCCAGGTCGGGAGCACCTGGGTCACCGAGATGTCACTCGGCCTGTTGAGCACCACGCCCAGGGTGCCGCCGTCGAGGTCGTGCTCCAGCACCAGGACCACGCTGCGCCGGAAGTTGGGATCCTCCAGCTGCGGGGTGGCCACCAGAAGCCCACCGACGTAGATCGCCTCCGCCATACCTCCATCATGAGGGGTGAACGCCCCTTCGCGCTGCTCCCCCCGCCCTTCTGATGACCCGGACCTCATGTGCTCGTCACGCGACGCGCACATGAGGGAACTCCCCGGAGCGAAGACCGCGGAACGGAACGGTGACGGCGGCCTGACGGGCGGCCTGACGGGGCCTCAGGCCTCCGTCATGCCCGTACGCGCGCGGCCGCCGGCCGACTCGCGCACGGCCGCCGCGACGGCGCCCGACACGTCCGGGTGGAACACGCTGGGGACGATGTAGTTGGGGCCGAGCTCCTCGGTGGTCACCACGTCGGCCAGCGCCTTGGCCGCGGCCAGCAGCATCTCCTGGCTGACCACGGTGGCCTGCGCGTCGAGCAGGCCGCGGAAGACGCCGGGGAAGGCCAGCACGTTGTTGATCTGGTTCGGATAGTCGGAGCGGCCGGTGGCGACCACGGCGGCGTGCTCGCGGGCGATGTCGGGCGAGACCTCGGGCTCGGGGTTGGCGAGCGCGAAGACCACGGCGTCCTTGGCCATCGTGGCGATGTCGTCGCCGTTGAGGATGCCGGGCGCGGACACGCCGATGAACACGTCGGCGCCCTTGACCGCGCCGCGCAGGTCGCCCGCGTAGCCGTCGGCGTTGGTGTGGTCGGCGATCCACCGCAGCGAGTCGTCCAGGTCCTGGCGCCCGCGGTGCACCGCGCCCAGGTAGTCGCAGACGACCACGTTGCGGGCGCCCGCCGCGAGCAGCAGTCGCAGCACCGCCGTACCGGCCGCGCCCGCGCCCGCGAGGGTGATGCGGACCTCGCCCAGGTCCTTGCCGACCACGCGCAGCGCGTTGGTGAGCGCGGCCAGCACGCAGATCGCGGTGCCGTGCTGGTCGTCGTGGAAGACCGGGATGTCCAGCAGCTCGCGCAGCCGCCGCTCCACCTCGAAGCAGCGCGGCGCCGAGATGTCCTCCAGGTTGATGCCGCCGAAACCGGGAGCGATGATCTGCACGGTCCGCACGATCTCGTCGACGTCCTGGGTGTCCAGGCAGATCGGCCAGGCGTCGATGTCGGCGAACCGCTTGAACAGCGCGGCCTTGCCCTCCATGACGGGGAGTCCGGCGGCCGGGCCGATGTTGCCCAGGCCGAGCACCGCCGAGCCGTCGGTGACGACGGCCACGGTGTTGCGCTTGATGGTCAGGCGGCGGGCGTCCTCGGGATTGCGGGCGATGGCCATCGAGACCCGGGCCACGCCGGGCGTGTACGCCATGGAGAGCTCGTCACGGTTGCGCAGCGGCACCTTCGACCGCATCTCGATCTTTCCACCGAGGTGCATGAGGAAGGTCCGGTCTGAGACCTTGTGGATGACGACGCCCTCGACGCCCTCAAGCTTGTCGACGATCGCCTGCGCGTGATCGGTGTCACGCGCGGCGCAGGTGACGTCGATGCGCAGCGTCTCATGCCCGGCTGTGGTCACGTCGAGCGCGGTGACCACACCTCCGGCGGACTCTACCGCGTGGGTGAGCTGGCTGACGGCCTTGCCGCCGGCGGGCACCTCCAGGCGCACGGTGATGGAGTACGACACACTCGGCACGGTGGCCACAGCCGATCCGCTCCTTTGCGACTAACTTAAGTTGGGATGCCTCCATCGTGCCATCACCAGGGGCGTGTACGCACCGGAGGTGGCGGACCCGCACGTGTAGATGCGGTCACGGAACACCTCGCCCCGGCCCATCGTGACGCTTGTCACCGAGGGCGGGCCGCCGGGCCGGGGTGCTCGGAGGCGGGATGCTCAGAACAGGGCGCTGGCCAGGTTCCTGCGTGCCCTGGCGATGGACGGGTCGTCTCCGGGGAGCGTGTCGAACAGGCCGAGCAGGTGCACCCTGGCCCTGTCCCGTTCGGCCCCCGAGGTGCGGCGCACCACGTCGACGAGCCGGTCGAAGGCCCTGTCCACCTCGCCGGAGAGCATCTCGAAGTCGGCCGCCAGAAGCTGGGCCTCGATGTCGGCGGGGTCGGCCAGCCTGCTCTGCAGGTCGGCCGGGTCGACGTCCTGCGTCCTGCGGATCAGGCCGAGCCCGGCCAGGCCCAGCTTCGCGTCCTGGTTGTTCGGCGAACGGGCCAGCAGCCGCTCGTACGCGGCCACCGCGCCGTCGAGGTCGCCGGCGTCGACGGCCTGCTCGGCGGCGAGCACGTCCGGGTCGACCGAGGGCTCCTGCGGCTGCTCCTGCCTGCCCTGGTCCTCCTCGGTGGGGGGCGGGAGATACTGCGCCAGCGCCTCCATGAGCTGCGACAGCCAGTCACGGAGCTGCGGCTCGGTGGCGATGCCCGGAACCACGGCCACCGGCTGTCCCTGGAAGATGGCGTACAGGGCGGGCACGTTCTGCACCCGGAGCGCCTGCGCGATCTGCTGGTTGATCTCAACGTCGACCCTGGCCAGGATCCACCGGCCGGCGTTCTCGGCGGCCAGTTTCTCCAGCAGCAGGCTGTACTGTTTGGCCTGCTCGGCGCGGGTGACGGTGAGCTCCAGCAGCACGAGGCCGTTCATGGAGCGTTCTACGACCTCGGTCGCGAAGTTGGCGTCGTCGACGTCGATGACCGGTGCCGGAACACCGCCGCTTTCCTGCGCGGCGCTCTCCCGCCGCGCCTGTGCCTCCAGTGCCTGCTTGCGAGCGCCGAGATCGACGGCGCCGTAGAGCGATCCGGGTCGAGTGAAGTCCGCTGGGCTCATGGTTCCAATCCTGCCGTATCCCGGCCGGTGCCCCGACGCGGCCTCGCTAGAAACGCGCCGGTTCGATGTGGACGCCCCACTCACCGCGCAACACGTCGCAGATCTCACCCAGCGTGGCCTCGGCCCTGGCCGCGTCGAGCATGGCGGGGATCATGTTGCCCTTCCCCCCGGCCACCCGCCTCATCGCGGCCAGCGCGTCGTCCACGGCCGCCTGGTCACGGGCGGCGCGGCGCTCGGCGAGGACGCGGTTCTGCTCGCGCTCGACCTCGTGCCCCACCCGGAGGGTCTCCAGCGGCTCGTCGACGGACGCCGTGTGGCAGTTCACCCCGACGATCCTCTTCTCGCCCTTCTCCAGCTTGCGCTGGTAGTCGAAGGCGGCCTCGGCGATCTCGGACACGAACCAGCCGTCCTCGATGCCGCGCAGGATGCCCGAGGTCATCGTGCCGTCGACGCCCATCTCCCGGATCCTCGTGAAGATCGCCTCGGCCTCGGCCTCCAGCCGGTCGGTCAGCGCCTCCACGTACCAGGATCCGCCGAGCGGGTCGGCGACGTTGACGACCTCGGTCTCCTCCATGAGCACCTGCTGGGTGCGGAGCGCGATCTCCGCCGCCCTCGTGGAGGGCAGCGCGAGGACCTCGTCCAGCGCGTTGGTGTGCAGCGAGTTGGTGCCGCCGAGCACCGCCGCCAGCGCCTCGACCGCGGTACGCACCACGTTGTTGTACGGTTGCTGCGCGGTCAGTGACACACCCGCCGTCTGGGTGTGGAAGCGCAGCCACTGGGCCTTCTCGGTGCCGGCCCCGTAGACGTCGCGCAGCCACCGCGCCCAGATCCGCCGGGCGGCCCTGAACTTGGCGATCTCCTCGAAGAAGTCGATGTGCGCGTCGAAGAAGAAGGACAGGCCGGGGGCGAAGACGTCGATGTCCAGGCCGCGCGACAGGCCGAGCTCCACGTAGCCGAACCCGTCGGCCAGGGTGAAGGCCAGTTCCTGGGCGGCCGTGGCCCCGGCCTCGCGGATGTGGTAGCCCGAGACGCTGAGCGGCTTGTACGCGGGGACCTCCGCCGCGCAGAACTCCATCAGGTCGCCGATCAGCCGCAGATGCGGCTCGGGGGCGAACAGCCACTCCTTCTGGGCCATGTACTCCTTGAAGATGTCGGTCTGCAGGGTGCCGTTGAGCCCGGCGACCGGCACCCCCTGCCGCTCGGCGGCGACGGCGTACATGCAGAAGATCGGGACGGCCGGACCACTGATCGTCATCGAGGTGGTGATGTCGCCGAGCGGGATGCCCTCGAAGAGCAGGTCCATGTCCAGCACGGAGTCGATCGCCACGCCGCAGTGGCCCACCTCGCCGAGCGATCGCGGGTCGTCGGAGTCGCGGCCCATCAGCGTCGGCATGTCGAAGGCCACGCTCAACCCGTCACCGCCCGCGGCGAGGATCATCTTGTAGCGCTCGTTGGTCTGCCGCGCGTTGCCGAACCCGGCGAACTGCCGGATGGTCCATGGCTTGCCCCGGTAACCGGTGGGATGCAGACCGCGGGTGAAGGGGAACTCCCCCGGCCAGCCGATGCGCTCCATCCGCGGGTCACCGCCGTCCGGACCGTAGACCGGCTCGACGTCGAGCCCGGACAGGGTGCGGAACTCGGCCGCACGCCTGCGAGCCCCGTCGAACCGCGCCTGCCAGCGCGCACGCCCCGCCTCGACCCGCTCAGCGTCCATGGCCAACCCCCTCGCGTGGCATGCGGCCTACCTCAAATACTAGGACGTCCTACTAGTCCTTACTCGAAATCCCCGACGGCGACGCGGAGGGTTCTGAGGAGGTCGAACATCTGGTCCAGCTCGTCCTCGCCGTACATGGGCATGGCGAAGTCCGCCCCCATCAGGTCGGCGGTCGCCGCGCGGGCGACCTCCCGCCCCCGGTCGGTGATCTCGGCGAGCACCCCCCGGCCGTCGCGAGGGTTGGGCGTGCGACGTACCAGACCGGCGCCTTCCAGACGGCTCACGGTGTTGGTCACGCTCGTGGGATGGACCATCAGCCGCTCACCGAGCCTGGAGAGCGGCAGCGCCCCGGTCCTGCTGAAGGTCAGCAGCACCAGGGCCTCGTACCTGGCGAAGGTCAAGTCATGCGGTTTGAGCAGCGTGTCCAGTTGCGACAGCAGGATCTGCTGCGCTCTCATGATCGATGTGACGGCGGCCATGGCCGAGGAGGGCCCGAAGTGAACGCGCCACGTCTCCGCTGCACGTTCGATGGGGTCAAACGGGAGATTCAGCTGACCGGTAACCACAGGGCTACGGTAGCGCGGCCTCATCCCGATTCGCCCATATACGTAGAGTCACCGGCCTGATGGCTTCACCAAGAACCCGGACGCCAAACGTCACGCTCCGTTATGGTTCCCACATCGAATGGTGAGGCCGTGGCCAAGTGGCCACGCTGACTCAGTCCGGCCTGCGGGGGAAGCGAGCCGGACCGGTGCCGAGGGGACCGGCATCCGCACATTCACGGCACGGGGGGTGCTTGATGAACGACAACTTGACGGCGTTCGAACGCCGGACGCACTTCGGCTACACCGGCTCGGCGTGGGTTCTCACCACGCCCGCCGGTGCGTGAGCACAGGGGCGTTTCACGCGAGGAACTCCAGCAGAGCGGGTTGATGGCGGTCGCCATCCTGCTCGTGCTCGGGGTGGTCGCGGCGTGGAGCGTCCTGGTTCCCGGTGTCAGCGCGTGGGAGAACATCGTCGTCGCGGTGATCGGCTCGCTCCGGCTGACCGGTCCGGTGGCGGCCGCGTTCGCCGCGTGGGTGGCGGTGCGCAGGCGGCGCGGGACGGGGGGCCGATCGCTGACCCCGTGGCAGGCGGTGCGGGCGCCGCTGGCGATCCTGGTGGTGACGGGTGGCGCGTTCACCGCCACCGTCATGGTCCTGGCGGTCAGGACCATGATCACCGAGCAGGCCGGGCGACTGCTGCCCAGCGGCCTGGTGATGGGCGTGGCCGGGCTGGCGCTGTACGTCGTCATCGGCTGGGTCGTCGGCTGGCTGCTGCCGTGGACGATCACGCCGGTGCTGGCCGGACTCGGTTGCTACAGCCTGTTCACCTGGCTGTGTCACGGGCCGACCTGGGCCGACCGGCTGGCCCCCGCCACGCGGGAGCCGTACGACCCGTTCCAGGGGCTGAACGCGGCGGCGTTCACCGACCAGACGCTCTGGCTGGTGGGGGTCAGCGCGGCGCTCCTGCTCGGCTGGGCCGCGGTCGTGACGCGCCAGGCCCTGGTGCTGGCCGCCGCGCTGATCGCGGTGCTGGCGGCGGGGACCGGCATGGCCCGCCTGTTCACCGAGGAGCAGCCGGTCTCGGCCCAGCAGATCGTCTACAGCTGCCAGGAGTGGCCGATCATGGTCTGCGTGCACCCGGGGATGCGCGCCGGACTGCCCGAACTGGGCTCGGAGTTCATCAAGATCGCCTCCCGGCTGGCCGGGACGCCCGGGGAGTTCTCCCGGGTGGAGCAGCACCCCAGGCGTGACGGTTCCGCCCTCTCGGCGGGCGTGATCGCGATCCACGTGGACGATCTGGCCGCGGGGTTCGCCGAGAAGGCGGCCGACGAGTTCGTCGACGGTCTGGCCGCGCGGTGTGACGCCACTCCCGCGGCGGGCTACCGCGACATCGTGGCCGCGTGGCTGCGGGGTGAGCCGCTTCCCGGCGGGCCGCTCGCGGAACACCGGTACGCGGCGGCGTGGTTCTCGGGGCTCACGGACGTCCAGCGGCGCGACTGGCTCCGGCTCTACTACACGGACTTCACCGGCTGCCGGTTACAAAGCACTCACTTTGGCGGCCAGTCCGGGCAGACCGCCCAGACAGGACAGTACGGCCAGCCCGGGCAGGGCGCGGGAGGCACCTCGACCGGGCCTGAGCCCAGGTCAGGACCCGGCCACCAGGCACCCGGCGGGCCACCGCCGCCCGGGACGGGCGTCCCGTCCGCCCCGTGGCGTGCCCCCTTCGCCGAAGGCGGCACGCCGCCGTCGCCACGAGGTTGACAAGATCGGCATAGGCTCGGCGTGAGAAGGTCGGTCCCAGGGGAAGAAGAGCTTCGTGAAAGCCTCCCAAGGAGCTCCGCCCGAGCCCCCCCAGGCGGCGCCGCGCAGGCGCCGCTGGCGTTTCCTCGCCGGGCTGCTCGTCGTCACGGTTCTGCTCGTCGTGGGTGCTCGCCTGACCTGGTCGTGGCTGAACCCGTTCGGCGAGACCGCGATCGACCGCAGCCAGCCCGTGCTGCTGGAGTCCATTCACAACCTCAGCCGTTTCGAGGCCGCCACCGGAAACTTCCAGGTCGTGGTCGACCTGGAGAAGGACGCCGCCTTCCTGCCCGACGCGGTCAAGGGCAGCCGGACGCTCTTCGTCGGCGCCGGGGGTGTCGACGCCTACGTCGACTTCGGCGGCATCGGCAGCGGCGGGCTGACGGTCTCCCCCGACCGCACCGAGGTCACGGTCAGGCTGCCCCGCGCCCAACTGGAGAAGCCGAACCTCGACAACAAGCGCTCCTATGTCTACGCCCAGCAGCGCGGCCTGCTGGACCGGGTCGAGGACTTCCTGTCCTCCTCCCCCTCGGACCAGCAGGAACTCTACGTGCTGGCCGAGAAGAAGATCGCCGAAGCCGCTCTGGCCAGCGATCTGCGCAACCGCGCCGACCAGAACACCAAGGTCATGCTTGAGGGCATGCTGAAGGGTCTCGGCTTCGAGAAGGTCATCGTCAAGTTCGCCGACGAGACCTGACGCCCCCGCGTCCCGGCCCTCGGCGGCCGGGGCGCCTGCCGGCTCCGGCCGGTACGGGGCCCGCCCACGCTCACCGGGTTCGGCGGCGCGCCGCCCTCCTCGGGACACCTCGGAGACCTGGGAGGCGCGGTGCGGGGAATCACCCCGGCCGCCCCGCCGCCGCCAGAAGCTCGTCGGCCGCGGTGTAGGGGTCGAGCTCCGCGTCCAGGACACGGGCGGCGAGGGCGTCGAGGCGCCGGTCTCCGTGCAGGTCGGCGAAGCGGGAGCGCAGGGTGGTGAGGGCGATCGCCTCGATCTCGTCCCGGGCCCTGGCCTGGCGGCGGCGGACGAGCTCGCCCGCCCCCTCCAGATAGGCCAGGTGGCCGTCGAGGGCCGCGACCACCTCCTCGGCGCCCTCCCCCCGCAGGGCCACGGTCGGCACGACCGGCGGTCTCCAGGGCCGGTCGACCAGGGCGATCATGTTGCGGAGCTCGCGGATCACGGCCTGGGTGCCCTCTCGGTCGGCCTTGTTCACCACGAACACGTCGGCGACCTCCAGGATGCCCGCCTTGGCCACCTGGACGCCGTCGCCCATCCCCGGGGCGAGCAGCACGACCGTGGTGTCGGCCAGCGAGGCGACGTCGACCTCCGCCTGGCCGACACCGACGGTCTCGACGAGGACGACCTCGCAGCCGGCCGCCTCCAGGACGCGCAGCGCCTGGGGCGTGGCCCATGCCAGCCCGCCCAGGTGGCCCCTGCTCGCCATCGACCTGATGAACACGTCCGGATCGGTGGCGTGGTCCTGCATCCGGACCCGGTCGCCCAGCAGCGCCCCGCCGGTGAACGGCGAGGAAGGGTCGACGGCGAGCACGCCGACCCTCACGCCACGCCTGCGGAACGCGTGGACCAGCATCCCTGTGGAGGTCGACTTGCCGACACCGGGCGGGCCGGTCAGGCCGATGATCCGGGCCCGGTGTGGCCGGTCGGCGCAGAGCAGCGCGGTGATCTCCCTGAGTCCGGGGGAACCGTTCTCGACCATGGAGATCAACCGGGCCACGGCCCGGGGTCGGCCCTCCCTGGCCGTCGCGACCAGGTCGGAGACCTCCGAGGTCATGCCTGAGGAACGCGGATGATCAGAGCGTCACCCTGCCCCCCGCCGCCGCAGAGGCCGGCCGCGCCGAGGCCGCCGCCCCTGCGCTTGAGCTCGTAGGCGAGGGCGAGGACGATGCGGGCGCCGGAGGCGCCGATCGGGTGGCCGACCGCGATGCCGCCACCGTTGACGTTGACCTTGTCGAGGGGGACGTCGAGCTCCTTGACCGACTGGAGGACCACCTGGGCGAAGGCCTCGTTGATCTCCAGCAGGTCGAGGTCACCGGCGACGAGCCCCTGCTTGCCGAGGGCGTGCTTGATCGCGTTGGCCGGCTGGGACTGGAGCGAGTTGTCGGGCCCCGCGACGTTGCCGTGGGCGCCGATCTCGGCCAGCCAGTCAAGGCCGAGCTCCTCGGCCTTGGCCTTGGACATCACGACGACGGCGCAGGCGCCGTCGGAGATCTGCGAGGCGGACCCCGCGGTGATCGTGCCGTCCTTGGCGAACGCCGGTCGCAGCCGCGACAGGACCTCGACCGTGGTGTCCCCGCGCACGCCCTCGTCGGCGGAGAAGACCGTCGGCTCGCCCTTGCGCTGCGGAATCGTCACCGGCACGATCTCGTCGTCGAAGGCCCCGTTCTTGATCGCGGCGGCGGCGAGCGCGTGGGAGCGGGCGGAGAACTCGTCCTGCTCCTGGCGGGTCACACCGAAGCGCGCGTTGTGCCGCTCGGTGGACTCGCCCATCGCCACCTGGTCGTAGACGTCGGTGAGGCCGTCGAAGGCCATCGAGTCGATGATGCCGGCGGCGCCGTACTTCACGCCCTTGCGCAGGCCGGGCAGCAGGTGCGGGGCGTTGGACATGGACTCCATGCCGCCCGCGACCGCGATGTCGAACTCACCGGCCCGGATGAGCTGGTCGGCCAGGGCGATGGAGTCCAGGCCGGAGAGGCAGACCTTGTTGATCGTCAGGGACGGCACGGACATCGGGATGCCCGCGGCGACGGCGGCCTGGCGGGAGGGCATCTGACCCACACCCGCCTGGAGCACCTGCCCCATGATCACGTACTGCACTGCCTCTGGAGCGACGCCGGAACGCTCCAGTGCGGCTTTGATCGCGATGCCGCCGAGTTCGACGGCCGACAGGCCGGACAGCGAGCCGAGCAGTCGGCCGATGGGGGTTCGAGCCCCGGAGACGATGACGGAAACGGACATAACAGGGGGCCTCCCTGACAGGGCTTGGAGCGACTTTGCCACCATACCCATGGGCACATCGGCGACCTTGAAGGAGGATGGCTCTATGTTCATGCGCATCGACCACGTGGGGATCGCCTGCCACGACCTTGAGGAGAAGATCGCTTTTTTCGAGCGAACCTTCGAGCTCACGGTGGTGGCCCGCGAGGTGAACACCGAGCAGGGGGTGAAGGAGGCGATGCTGCACATCGCCGACGGCGAGGGCGGTGGATCCTATATCCAGCTCCTCGAACCGCTCAGCCCCGACACGCCGGTCGGTAAATTCCTCACGAAGCGCGGGGAAGGTGTGCATCATGTCGCCTTCGGTGTTCCGGATGTCGTGCAGGCCCTGGACACGATCGGCGGCAGAGGCGTCCGGCTGCTCGACGAACGGCCGCGCCACGGCTCCATGGGTTCGTCCATCGCCTTTCTTCACCCCAAAGACGTGGGGGGAATGCTTACCGAACTCGTACAGGCTCCGGAAAGGCAAGCCGAGACCATGTCGAATGCAAGAAACGCCGATACGTAACAAGTCGCGCATAAAGTCGGACGAGACCGCCAACTCGGCAACGGCGGAGTACGCTGGCGTACCACCGGACGTGGGTCCCGCCCCGGCTCCCGCTTCGGATGCCTGAAACCCCCGTCCGGCCCGTGTAGCCGTCTCGACAACCCAGGATCGAGCCTCCATGCAGTCCGACATCGACGCCCAGCTCAACAATTTCTTTGAAGACGCCCCCGCTCGGGAATTCGACGTGGTGCTCCGGGGCTATGACCGGCACCAGGTCCACGACCACCTGAAGCAACTCGACGGCGAGCTCCGGCAGTCCCGGGAGCAGGTGCAGAACCTGCAGCGGGATCTGTCCGACTCCCAGCGCCAACTTCAGGAGCAGGAGCGCCCGACCTACTCCGGCCTCGGCGCCCGGATCGAGCAACTGCTCCGCCTGGCGGAGGAACAGGCGACCGAGCTGGTCCAGGCGGCCAGGTCCGAGGCGAACGAGATCAAGGCGGCCTCCAAGGTCGAGGCCGCCGACCTGCGCGCCGCCGCGGAGAACGAGGCCGCGGAGAAGCGTGCCCTCGCCACCCGCGAGGTCGACGAGATGCGCACCACCGCGGAGCGCGAGGCCGAGGAGATCCGCTCGACCGCCCGCCGCGAGGCCGACGAGCTGACCGCCACCACCGAGCGCGAGGTCTCCAAGCTGCGGGCCACCGCCGACCACGAGGTGGCCGAGAAGCGCGCCGACGCCGAGCGCGAGATCGCCAAGCTGCGCACCACCACCGAGCGCGAGGTGGCCCAGCTGCGCGCCTCGACCAAACGCGAGCGTGACGAGGTCCTCACCACCGCCAAGCGCCAGGCCGACGAGATGCGCGCCCAGGCCCAGCGGGTGCTCGAGGAGTCCGAGGCCAAGCGGGCCCAGGACGAGGCGGAGTTCGAGATCCAGCTCGCCGCCCGGCGCGAGGAGGCCGAGCGCCAGGAGGCCGAGCGCCACGCCACCGCGCAGGCCGCCACCCAGAAGCTGGTCGCCGAGGCCGAGCAGCGCGCGGCCACCGCCGAGCAGCGCGCCACCAAGGCCACCCAGCAGGCCGAGCAGACCCGCCGCGAGGCCGACACGCACGCCAAGCAGCTGCTGGCCAACGCTCGCAAGAACGCCGACCAGGTCGTGTCCGAGGCCAAGTCGAGCGCCGAGTCCATCGTCTCCGAGGCCAAGGCGGAGTCCGAGCGGAGCCGCTCCGTCGCCCAGCGCCAGGTCGACGAACTGACCCGCCAGCGCGACAGCATCACCAGCCACCTCGCGCAGCTGCGCCAGCTGCTCGGTGGCGCGCCGCTCCCGGCCGCCGACCCGGAGCCCGCGATCGCCGCGGCCCCGCCGAAGCCGGCCATCCCCGCCGCCACCAACGGTGCCGAGAAGCCGGTTCCGACTCCCGCCAGGGCGGAGAAGGACGACGACGCGGAGTGGTGGCAGGAATAGGGGGCCGCTGACTCCGGGGCGTTGACGACGGCTGACGAGAGAGCCTGGTGACCTGCACGGTCACCAGGCTCTCTCGTCTACCGGTTCCGCTTACCTACGGGTGCGCCGCCCGCCGTTCCGGTGGCCGCGGCGATCGCCCCGCTCATCCGCGAGGTGCTGATCCCCCGGCGAGCTCGGCGACGAAGTCCGCCACCGCCCGGTTGAACGCCTCGGGCTGCTCGATCGCGCTGAGATGGCCGGCCTTCTCGATGACGGTCAGCCGCCCGTCGGGCACCGCCTCGACCATCGCGTCCGCTTCCGCGGGCGGGGTGATCTCGTCCTCCTCGCCCACGATCACCAGGACCGGCGTCTTGATCGCCCGCAGCGTGTCAAAGGAGTCGGGACGGCCGGCCATGGCCCGTTGCGCCCAGGCCGCGGCCGTCGGCGGAGCCGACTGGACCAGCCCGCGCACCCGGCCGAACACCATCGCCCTGCTCCGCACCGTGGTCTGCCCGACCAGCCCCGGCAGCAACTCCTTCAGCAGGACGGAGGCGCCCTCCTGGAGCACCGCGGCGGCGATCCGCTCGCGGTTGGATCTCGCGGCCTCCGGATCGGCGCCCGCCTTCGTGTCGGCGAGGATCACTCCCAGCAGCCGGTCGGGGTGGCGGCGGCACAGGGCCATCGTCACGTAGCCGCCCATGGACAGGCCGCCGACGACCGCGCGGTCGACGCCCTCGCTGTCCAGCAGGCGCACGACATCGTCGGCCATCACGTCGAGGGAGGGGTCGTCCCCGCCCAGCACCGAGCCGCCGAAGCCGCGCAGATCGGGGGTGATGACCTTGCAGACCTCGGCCAGGCCCTCACGCTGGGCCAGCCACATGGCCGATGACAGGGGGAACGCGTGAAGGAGGACGACCGGAAGCCCCTCTCCAGCCGATCGCGTGTACAGCCGCACGCCGTCCACCGTATTCCCGGAGCCCCCATCTGGCACCCCCGGTTCCACAACCGTTTATGACGTTGTGGTAACTCCGCGGTCAACGAATGGGACCCGGCAGGCGATACGGCGACGAGGAGTCCGGGACGGGCCCGAACCGGGCAGGGCAGCTACGAGCCGGCGACCTCGGTGGGGAGAGGATGGGCGGCCGGATTGACCCGCAGGACGATCTCGTTGAGGACGATCCGCACGTACGGCTCGCCGACCCACAGGTGCTTGGCGTCGTCCACCCCGACGACCTCGGCCTGGGGCACCCTGGCGAAGCGCTCGCGGGCCTGCTCGGGGCGGAGATAGTCGTCGAACTCCGGAACCAGCGCGATCAGCGGCCGCCCGAACTCCGCCCACCCGTCGAGGTCGGCGTCTCCTGCCCTGTGCAGCGGCGGGGAGAGCAGGATCGCCCCCTCCACCAGCGGGTCGCGGCCCCACTTGAGCGCCAGCTCGGTACCGAATGACCAGCCGAGCAGCCAGACCCGGGGCAGGTCGTGGAATTCGGCGTACTCCAGGGCCGCGACGACGTCCAGGCGCTCGTCCTCGCCCTTGCCGAAGACCCCCTGGGACGTTCCCCGCTCGGAGGTGGTGCCGCGCGTGTTGAACCGCAGCACCGCCAGGTCGGCGAGGGCGGGCAGCCGGTTGGCCGCCTTCTTGTAGACGTGGCTGTCCATCATGCCGCCGTGGGTGGGCAGCGGGTGCAGGCAGACCAGTGTGGCCACCGGAGGCTGCTCCGCGGGAAGGGCCAGCTCACCGACGAGCGTCAGCCCGTCACCGGTGTGCAGCTCGATCGGCTCCCTGCGCGCGGGCAGCACCGTAGAGGCCCGGATCTCCATGTCTCTCCTCATCGCGACCGGCGATCCACGCCGGTCAGTATCTGCTTCTGCCAGGACCGCGCCTGACCCGGTTGCGCCAGCACGCGGTGTGCCAGTGCCTGCGTTCCTCCTCGCCACCCTGCCAGGCGGGCCAGCTGACCAGGTGCGGCAGGCCCGGCCTGATCTCCTGGTCGCAGCCCGGGCAACGGTAGACCTTGTCCGCCGCGCCGCCGGTGACCCGGCGCACCTGCCAGTCACCGTCGGGCCACTCCTCCGTCCGGTCGACACCGGGCACAAAGCCGCCGAGAGGACGGGCCGCCCCCCGGTTGCCGCCGCGGTCGAACGGGTCGGCCCGACGGGCCCTGCGGGGGCTCACGGCAGGTCTCGGAAGCTCCGGACCCCCGCCGCGACAAGCTGTTCCAGCAGTGGCGCGGGGGCGAGGAACGGTTCGCGGTACTCCGCGTACAGGGCGCGCAGGCCGTCGCGGACGGTCTCCAGGCCCAGCTCGTCGAGCTTCTCGAACGGTCCCGCCTGGTAGCCGCAGCCGAGCCGCATCGCGGTGTCGATGTCGTCGCGGGTCGCGTAGCCGGAGTCGTACATCCGGACGGCGTCGTTGAGGTACGGGTACAGGAGCGCGTCGACCACGAACTCGGCCCTGTCCCGGCACGGCACCGGGACCAGGCCGACGAGCCGGACCAGTCCCTCCGCGGCGCGCGCGACCTCGGGCCCGGTGAGCGCGGTGGAGGCGACCTCGGCGACCTGGCCGCCCACCAGGTGCAGGCCGACCAGGCGTTCGGGGTGCGGGAGCCCGGGTGCCAGCTCGACGACGGGAACGCTGGACAGCGCGACGACCACCTCCGCGTCCTCCACCGGCACCGACTTGAGGCCCGCGGCGGAGAGCCTGGCGGCGAAGGCGTCGCCTCCCTCGCCCAGCACCGCGACCAGGCCGGCCGAGGGCTCGTCCGCCGCCGGCGCCACGGGTTCGGAAGCCCGGTGGAAGCCGCCACCCGACTTGCGGCCGAGCAGGCCGGCCGCGACCCGCTCGCGCAGGATCGGCGCGGCGGCGTGACGGCGGTCGTGGCTCTCCCTGAACAGCACGCTCAGCACCTCGTATGAGGTGTCCAGGCCGATCAGGTCGAGCAGGGCGAAGGGTCCCATCGGCAGCCCGGCGCCGAGCCGCATCGCGGTGTCGATGCCGTCGCGGGTGGCCACGCCGTTCTCCAGCAGGACCGCGGCGTGGTTGAGGTAGGGCAGGAGCAGCCGGTTGACCACGAACCCGGCGCGGTCGCCGACGGTCACCGGGGTCTTGCCGAGCCGGCGCGCGAGATCGGCGACCTCGCCTGCCAGGCCGTCGTCGGTGATCAGCGTGTGGATCACCTCGACCAGCCTCATGACCGGGGCCGGGTTGAAGAAGTGCATGCCGATCACCCGGCCGGCGCGGCCGGTGGTGGCCGCGATCTCGGTGACCGAGAGCGAGGAGGTGTTGGTGGCGAGCACCGCGGACGGCTTGCAGATCCGATCCAGGTCGGTGAAGAGCGCCCGCTTGAAGTCCATGACCTCCGGTACTGCCTCGATCACCAGGTCGGCGTCCGCGAGATCCTCCAGCGAGACGGTGAGGGTCACCCGGCCGAGGATCTCCGACCTCTCGGCCTCGCTCAGCCTGCCCTTGGCGACCGCGCGGCCCGTGGAGTCCTCCAGATGGCCCCGGCCTCGGGCCAACGCCTCCGGGCCGGCCTCCACGCCGATCACGGCGATGCCGGCACGGGCGAAGCACTCGGCGATCCCGGCGCCCATCGTGCCAAGGCCGACCACGCCGACCGTCTCGAAACTGCCCGCCATCGTTCTCCCCACCCTGTTCGCGGATCCCGCTCCGCGCGACAAACCGCCCGCTCCTTGAACCGCAACAGTCTCCCAGAGAGGGATCGGCTACCCAAAAGCCGGTCGAACATCCGGGAGCGGAAAGAAAGTACTTGAATAGGAGTTGAGTAGTAATTAGTATTCGAGTACATGAAGTCTGGAGGAGTCGTGGGAGACGACCTGACCCCGGAAGAGGCTCTGCGGCGGATCGGCGAGGTCGACCGGCGCACCCGGCGACCGGCACGCGTCGCGGGCCTGCTCTACGCGGTCCTCGGCCTGGCCACGATCGCGTACTGGCCGATCATGTATCTCGGCCCCTCCTGGTCCCAGGCCGCGGCCGGGGTGGCGTGGGTGGCGCTGACCGTCATGTTCGCCCGGCACCTCGGCCGGATGGGAATCGAGGACCGCGAGGTCACCTGGGCCAACAGATTCACCGGGCCGGTGACGGTCACCTACCTCGTCGCCGTCCTGGCCCTGTTCGTGTTCGGGGTCTTCTTCCGCCCCGACGACCCGGGCGGCGGCTGGATCGCGGCGCTGGTCACGTTGGCGGCCTGCGCGAGCGTCCCGCCCCTCTACGCGGCGTGGCGCGTGCTGCGGGCGGAGCGGTGAGCGGCAGGAGCGGTACGGGCTCGCACCCCCGGCACGACCTCGACGACGTCATCCACGCGCCCGTCCGACTGTCGATCATGGCCGCGCTGGCGGCCACCGACAGGGCCGAGTTCCGCTTCCTCCGCGACACCATCGAGGTCAGCGACTCCCTGCTCTCCAAGCATGTCATCACCCTGGAGGAGGCCGGCTACGTGCGCGTGGAGAAGGCCTTCGTGGGTAAACGCCCGCGCACCTGGCTGGCCCTCACCGACGAGGGCCGCCGGGCGTTCCATGACTACGTCTCCGTGCTGAGACGCCTTACCGAGGGACCTCCCCCATGATCGAGATAAACGACCTGCACAAACGATACGGCGACAAGACCGCCCTGGCCGGGGTGACGTTCTCCGTGAGGCCGGGCGAGATGTTCGGCTTCGTCGGAGCCAACGGCGCGGGCAAGACCACCACGATGCGCATCCTGATGGGCGTGCTGACCGCCGACTCGGGCTCGGTGCTCCGCGACGGCCGGCCCCTGACGTTCGAAGACCGGCGCCGGTTCGGTTACATGCCCGAAGAGCGTGGCCTCTACCAGAAGATGCGGGTCGCCGAACAGGTCGAGTACTTCGGCAGGCTCAGCGGCCTGACCGCAGGCGGGGCGAGGAGGGCCACCGGCGACCTGCTCGAACAGCTCTCGCTCACCGAACGCGCGAACGACACGGTGGACGCGCTCTCCCTGGGCAACCAGCAGCGCGTGCAGCTCGCGGTGGCGCTGGTGCACACCCCCGAGGTGCTCGTGCTGGACGAGCCCTTCTCCGGGCTCGACCCACTCGCCGTCGACGCGCTGGCCGGGGTGCTCGCCGCACGGTGCGAAGCGGGCGTGCCCGTGCTCTTCTCCAGCCACCAGCTGGACCTCGTCGAGCGGCTCTGCCACTCGGTCGGCATCATCTCCGCCGGTCGTATGACGGCCACCGGCGCGGTCGAGGAGCTGCGCGACCGGGAGGGACGCGGCACCCTCAGGGTGGTCGTCAGGGGCGCCGCCCCCGGCTGGGCCGCCTCGCTGCCGGGGGAGGTCGTCGAGAAGGGCGACGAGGTCCTCGTCACGGGCGTGGAGGACGACGGCCAGGAGATCCTGCGCCTCGCGGTCAGGGCCGGAAGTGTCGAGCACTTCGGCTGGCAGCGCCCCACGCTCACCGAGATCTTCAGGGAGGCCGTCGCATGAACGGTTTGTGGCTGGTCGCGCGGCGGGAGATCGTCACGCGCGGCCGTACGAAGGCGTTCGTCATCGGGCTGGTGGTGAGCGCGGTGCTGGTCGGCGCGCTCGCGTTCCTGCCCAGGCTCTTCTCCGGGCCCGACACCTACACCGTGGCGCTCGTCGGGCCGCAGTCGCAGGCGCTGCGGCCGGCCCTGACCGGCACGGCCAAGGACGTGTCGGTCACCGTCAGGGAGTTCCCCGACGAGACCGCCGCGAGCGACGCGGTCGGCACCGGCGACGTGGACGCCGCGGTGGTGGACGGCCGCAGGGTGCTCGCCGACGGCGAGGTCGACCGCGAGCTGGGCCTGCTGCTGGAGAGCGCGCACCAGACCGTCCAGACCCAGAGCCGGCTGGCCGAGGCGGGGCTGGACGCGGCCAAGGTGGCCCAGGCGATGCGGGTCACCCCCCTGGAACAGGTCTCGGTCGGCGCCGACACCCGCTACGCGGGCATCCGGACGGGCCTCGCCTCCCTGCTGGTCATGGTCCTGTTCTTCCTGCTCATCTACTCCTCCATGTACGTCGCCATGGGCGTGATCGAGGAGAAGGGCAGCCGGATCGTGGAGATCCTGCTGAGCTCGCTCCGCCCCTGGCAGCTACTCGGCGGCAAGATCGTGGGGCTGGGCGCGCTCGCGCTGGCCAACCTCGTCGTGATCATCGTGGCCGGTCTCGGCGCGGCGGTGGCGACCGGCCTCACCGCCGACCTGCCCCCGGGCATGACGGGCATCGTGATCAGCACCCTGTTCTGGTTCATCCTCGGTTACGCGTTCTTCGCCGCGCTGGCGGCGGCGCTCGGGTCGCTGGTGTCCAGGCAGGAGGACGCGAACAGTGTCCTGACGCCGATGACGATGCTCATGACGATCACCTACCTGGTGGCCTACTTCTCGGCGGTCCAGCCCGGCAGCGCGGTGGCCAGGATCCTGTCGCTGGTGCCGCCGTTCTCCTCGATGGTCATGCCGGTCCGGATGGCCGGGGGCGAGGTGCTCGCCTGGGAGATCGCGACGGGCGCGGTCCTGATGCTCCTGGCGACGGTGGGCACGCTCCTGCTCGGCGCGCGCATCTACCAGCGCGCCGTCCTGCGCACCGGTGCCCGCGTCAAACTCTCCGAGGCGGTCCGCTGAGGTCCGTACCCCGTCCGTACCGGCGCCCCGGCACGTGGGCCGCCCGTACGGACGGGACCGGCGCGGACCCGCGGGTCGACGGCGTGCCGGTTCGAACGCCGAGCCCGCACACCGCCCCGCCTGGCCTGACGGATCGCGGGGATCCGGGCTCCGCCGGGCCGATAGGGTTCGGTCATGCGTCTGGTCATCGCGCGGTGCAGCGTGGATTACGTCGGGAAGCTCACCGCCCATCTTCCGATGGCGCCTCGGCTCATCCTCATCAAGGCCGACAGCAGCGTCTCCATTCACGCGGACGATCGGGCCTTCAAGCCGCTGAACTGGATGAACCCGCCGTGCAAGCTCCGCGAGGAGGAGGGCACCTGGACGGTGACCCACGGCAAGACCGGTGAGAAGCTCGTCCTCACCATGGAGGAGATCATCCACGACACCAGCCACGAGCTGGGCGTGGACCCGGGGCTCATCAAGGACGGGGTCGAGGCCCACCTGCAGGAGTTGCTCGCCGAGCACATCACCACCCTGGGCGCGGGCTGGACGCTCGTCCGCCGCGAGTACATGACGGCCATCGGCCCGGTGGACATCCTCTGCCGCGACCACACGGGCGCCTCCGTGGCCGTGGAGCTCAAGCGCCGCGCCGGCATCGACGCCGTGGAGCAGCTCACCCGCTACCTGGAGTTGATGAACCGCGACCCCCTGCTCACCCCCGTGACCGGCATCCTGGCCGCCCAGAGCATCGCCCCGCAGGCCAAGACGCTGGCCGAGGATCGCGGAATCCGCTGTGTCACCCTCGACTACGACGAACTACGCGGCATCGAGCGCAACGACACGCTGTTCTAACAGGGCTTACGGGCGAGCCATGCCCGCACGCAGGTGGCGGCGGAAGGTCTCACGTCGTGCGGGTCGTCGATGACGTCTTCTTCGAGCATCGCCACACCGACGGCGCCGAGTGGCGAAAGGCCGGTCGCGACCGTCACCGTTGGCTCCAGGCGGCGCAGCGCCAGGACAGCGGTCAGGCCGCCCAGTGCGCTGAGCGAGTCCGGTGCGGCACGTCGCACACCCCGGCCGTCAGGGTGACAGCAGCCCGTGACACAGCTGGTCGGCACTCCAGTCCTGCCACCGTGCCGTGCTCCACCCGCATTCGCGGGTCATCACCAGAAACAGATCCGGCGACAGCAGCCCGACCGTGATGTCGGTGGCTTGGCCCTCGGTCAGGCCGGGCCGCAGGGCCCGCAGGCGGGCCAGGATGGCGACGACCTCCCCGTGAGCGGTGTGCCGCTGCTCGCTGTTGGCGGCCCATTGGGCGGCCATGTCGGGGTCGCCGGCCGCCGCGTCGCGAACCACCGCGAGGACGAGGGCGACCCGGTCGAGAATGACACCGCTCTGGTGCACCCATCCCCGCACCACCGCCATCGGGTCCTGCGCCGCCTGCAAGGCGGCGAACCAGGGCCGTTTCAGCAGCGGCACGGGGTCGTCGTCTCCGACAGAGGCGACATCGACCACGTGCTTGAGCAGCTGGCTCTTGGTTCCGTAGTGGAAGTAGACCGTCTGCACCGACACCCCGGCCGCGTCGGCGATCTGCTGGAAGGTCGTCCCGGCATAGCCGCGCACCACGAACAGCCCTTGCGCGGCGTTCACGATACGGCTTCTGGTCTGTGCCGAGCGCCGCTTGGGGCTCTTGACGTCCTCCATCGATTTAGAGTAACACTTTAAAGTGGCACTACAAGTTGAGGTGGTTCACGACCGCCCTGGGCGGGTTACACCACGCCAAGCCGCCCGTCTCGAGCGTGCACAAGAGCCTGGAGTGGTATCGGCGCGCCCTCGGCCACCCGGCTCCGGGGCTCCGGCAGCACCGCCGGGGCCGGCCACTGACGCATCCCCAAGCCACAGAAAGAGGACCTACCGTGATCGGCACCCCCCTCCTTGCCGGGCTCGTCGTGGCCGCGGCCATCACCGCGCCCGCGCCTGTCACCGCCCACACGGACGTGCAGCGTCCGGCCGCGGCGGCCGACTGGCCGGAATCCGGCTCGTTCCTCAGGTACGACTACGACCCCGCCACGGACAAGTTCGAGGCCTCGACGAAGGGCACCTACGAGATAACCGGCATCCACCCCGACCTCTTCCAGCCGGTCGGCACCGCCCACCTGAAAGGCAATGTGACCAACCACACCACGGGCGACTTCCGCTGCGCCTTCGGGCTCTTCCGCATCACCTATCGCGCCGCCGACGGAAACCTGCTGCCCACCATGAAGTACTACCGGAACTGCAAGGGCAAGACCGCGATGACCTTCGAGTTCTCCTACCCGAATGTCCACCGGCTCGAAGTCAAGGCGTGCACCGACGGCAAGCGCCCGGAAGGCACCAGGCCATCGCTGCACTGCGTGGAGAGCGGCGGGTGGAAGGTCCTCTATGTGAGCTACCCCTGAGCGGTTCGGGACTGTACGGTTTTCGGCTCTGTCGCAGATTCGGCGGTGGCGGAACATCCCTCTGCGTCACTGTGAGCCATGCGCGATGTCAACGAGCTCGCGAGTGTGGTGTTTTCGGGGTTTGCGCGGACGGCAAACCACCGTGCGCTGACAGGCAAGATCCGGCCCGCCACCGGAAATCCCACCTTCGGCCTCATTTCAGCCTGCCCTCAAACGGTATTGCGCCCAGTCCTCATCCAGAGACGCGATTTCCGGCACCAAGAACAGGCGGTCCGTCCCCGCCGTGCCGTATCAGCAGAAGAGAAGCACATGGACAACTGAAAAAAGGCCGCCATCGCACTTGTGGCCATGGTCACGTTGACCGGGCTCACTTTCATCCGGCAACCGCCTCCGCCGCCCGGGAGAACGCCAAGATCTGCCAGCAGGCGAGCAGGTCCGTACGGTACCTCTCCTACAGATCCGACAACAGCGGAAGAACGTCGACGACCGGCGGACCCGGGCGGCAGACGCCCCGGCGGGTGGACAGCCCAGCTTGTAAGTAATGGTTTACTGTGCAACGACTTCCGGTCTATCGTGGGCGGAACGTGCCCGTACCGCCCGCTGCGGGGGCGGCGGGCGCCGCGCATCTCGCCTTTCCGGCGGGCGCCGACCTCCCCTGAGCGGCGTTTCGCCTTCCAGGGCATCCGTCACGGCACAGAGGAGACGACCTTGACCACGGCGACCGGACAGCGCACCTTCGACTCTCTCGACCCAGCCACCGGTGCCGTCGTCGGCACCCATCCGATCCAGGACGCCGCGGCGGTGCGCGCCGCGGTGGCGGAGGCCGGGATCGCCGCGGCCTGGTGGGCCGGACTGGACCGGGCCGAGCGCAGGCGTCGGCTGCTCGACTACAAGGCGGTCCTCACCCGTGATCTGACCAGGATCGCCCGCCTCGTCCACGAGGAGACGGGCAAGCCCGAGGCCGACGCCACCCTGGAGGTCGTCCTGGCCATCACCCACCTCGACTGGGCCGCCAGGAACGCGCACAAGGTGCTCGGGATGCGACGGGTATCCCCCGGACTGGTCGGCGCCAACCTCGCGGCCACCCTGGAGTACCTGCCGCTGGGGGTGGTCGGGGTGATCGGGCCGTGGAACTATCCGGTCTTCACCCCGATGGGGTCGATCGCCTACGCGCTGGCCGCGGGGAACGCGGTGGTGTTCAAGCCCAGCGAGCTGACCCCGGGCGTGGGCGTGCTACTGGCCGCGCTGTTCACCGAGGCGGTACCGGAGCACCAGGTCTTCCAGACCGTCACCGGGCTGGGCGAGACCGGCGCGGCCCTGGCGGGGGATCCCGGGGTGGCGAAGATCGCCTTCACCGGCTCGACCGCCACCGCCAAGCGGGTGATGGCCGCGTGCGCGACGAACCTGACGCCGCTGGTCGCCGAGTGCGGCGGCAAGGACGCGCTGATCGTGGACGCCGACGCCGACCTGCCCGCCGCCGCGGACGCGGCGTTGTGGGGCGCGCTGTCCAACGCGGGCCAGACCTGCGTCGGGGTGGAGCGGATCTATGTGGTGGACGCGGTCTACGACGCCTTCATGAAGGAACTCACCGATCGGGCCGGGCAGGTGAAGGCCGGACGCGACTACGGCCCAATCACCATGCCCGCCCAGCTGGACATCATCCGGCGGCACATCGACGACGCGGTCACGGGCGGCAGGGCCGTGCTGGGCGGGACCGACTCGGTCCGGGCGCCCTTCGTCGACCCGGTGATCGTCGAGGACGTGCCCGAGGACTCCTCCGCGGTCCGCGAGGAGACGTTCGGCCCGACGGTGACGGTGAAGCGGGTCGCCGATGTGGAGGAGGCACTGGAGAAGACCAATGCCACCGCGTACGGCCTGGCCGGGACCGTCTTCTCGGGAAACACCCGGCGGGCTCTGGAACTCGCTCGCCGGATGCGCGGCGGGATGACCGCGATCAATTCGATCATCTCCTTCGCGTCGATCCCCGCGCTGCCGTTCGGCGGGGTCGGAGACTCCGGATTCGGCCGTATTCACGGCGCGGACGGGCTGCGGGAGTTCGCCCGCCCCAAGGCCGTCTCCCGCCAGCGCTTCGCGCTGCCCGGGATGAACCTCACCTCGTTCACCCGTGGCCAGAAGGAACTTGACCGACTGGTCAGGCTTGTCACCTTCTTGCATGGACGACGCAGGTAATAGCACAGCGCCCCTTCCACAAAAAGGATCTTGCACCCATAATGGTTGATTCTGGGGGCCAGAGCCATGAGGTGGAAGTGATAAAGCGATTATTTGTCAACCCCATACCGACGTTCAGGGGCTTGACATGAACGGACGGTCTTATCGGGGAATGTCGGCGGAGGAGCGGCTGGCGGAACGCCGGGAACGTCTGATCTCCGCGGCGTACAACCTCTACTCCGATCCAGGATTCCCCGAAACCACGATCGAGAGGTTGTGCGCCGCGGCACGCATCTCCAACCGCGCCTTCTACGAATGCTTCTCCGGGCGCAACGAGCTGATGCGGGCCGTGCACGACCGGTGCGTGCACGAGACGCTGCAATCGGTGGCGAAGTCCATAGAGCAGGCTCCCGACACCCTGGCCACCCGGGTCGAGGCGGGAATCTCGGGATACATCAATTTCGTCACCGAAGACAGGCGCCGGGCCAGGATCATGCATCTGGAGGTGCGCAGAGCCGGTGACTGCCTCGTCAGCTCACGGCAGCTGGCCGTCACGGCCTTCACCACCATGATCGAAATGAACGTCACGAATCTGCCGGAGGCGGTCAAGGCCAACCGGCACCTGCTCGCGCTGGGCATGATCGGAGCGATCCAGGAGCTGCTCATCGAGTGGGTGCTGGCCGACGATCCGCCCTCGACCGAGAGCATGATCAGCACTGCCGTTCACATTTTCTACCGGTCTTTCACCGGCTGACCGGGTCACCTCGGTACGGCCTCGACGAGGCGGAGACGAGGACGGGCCTTAGCCGGCCCGTCCTCCGATATGTTCCGGTGCCGCCGATGTCCCGGACTCCGACGGGCGGCCGGATCAGGCCACCGCGGCCATGGGGTCCTCGACGGCGAGGACCCGGTTGAGCCGGGTCACCGCCAGCACCCGCATGATCCTCGGTGGCACCCCCCTGAGAATGAGGCGGCGTTCCGCGCCCACAGCGCGGCGATGCGTGCCCACCAGCACCCCCAGCCCGGTGGCGTCGATCATTTCCAGCCCGGAAAGATCCACGATCAGGTCGCCGCGCCCGGAGTCGACCGCCTCGTGCAGCCGCGGGCGCACTCCGGTGACGGTTCCCACGTCGAGACGGGTCCCGATGCCGACCACCTGGGCCCGGGAGTTACCAGAGACGCGCATGCCTCCCCCTCACACCCGGCCACGAAGGAGACGTGGCCAGGCACAACGGCGGTGCGTCACCGCAGCCAGTCGATCACGCACCGCATCCATATGATGGCACAGCGTGCAAGAAGCCGCGAACCTCTCCCGCTTCCGAATTCACTCTTCTTACCCACATGAGAACCCCGTGCCCGAATCAACAGATAAAACTCGGATCAAAGCCAACCTTTTTGCTGGGCCAACCGGATGGCGATGATCCGGTTGGCCACACCTGTCACCTATGCGCGGGGCGGCAGCGCGGGGCGGCGGCGGGACGGCCGAGTGGAGGCGTCGGGCGGGGTCGCCGCCGGGCGCTCGTCCAGCGCGGCCAGCACGAGCCGTACCGCCTCCTCGATCTGCGGATCCCTGCCCGCCGCCCAGTCGTCGGGGCTGATGTCGATCTCGACGTCCGGCTCGACGCCGTAGTTCTCCACGCCCCAGCCGAGCCCCTCGAACCAGAAGGAGTACCTGGGCACGGTGATGTGCGACCCGTCGACCAGCCGGTGGCTGCCCTCGATGCCGATGACGCCACCCCAGGTGCGGGTGCCCACCACCGGCCCGAGCTTGTAGATCTTGAAGGCCGCGGTGACGATGTCGCCGTCGGATCCGGCGTTCTGGTTGGTGATCGCGACCAGCGGGCCGCGCGGCGCGTCCTCGGGATAGGTGATCGGCTTCATGCCCCTGGGCAGGTCCCAGCCGATGACCCGGCGGATCAGCCTCTCGATGACCAGCTCGGAGGTGTGGCCGCCTCGATTGTTCCGTACGTCCACCACCAGCCCCTCGAAGGTCATCTCCCTGCGCAGGTCGCGGTGGAACTGCGCCCAGCCCTCGGCGACCATGTCCGGGATGTGCAGGTAGCCGAGGCGGCCGCCACCGAGCTCCCTGACCCGTGCCCGGCGCCCGGCCACCCAGTGCTGGTAACGCAGGCGCCTGTCGTCGCCGAGCGGCGTGACGACCACCCTCCGGCCGCCGCCCAGGGTCAGCTCGACCGGCTTGTCCGCGGCGCCGACCAGCAGCCGGGCGGGACCCTCCGGTGGCACCGGGCGGCCGTCGACCACGAGCAGCGCCTCTCCCTCCATGACCGCCGCCCCGGGCCCGGCCAGCGGCGAGCGGGCGTGCACGTCGGAGGACTCGGCGGGCAGCACCGTGTCCACCTGCCAGCGGCCGTCGGCCCCCCGGGAGAGATCGGCACCGAGCAGGCCGACCGGCTCCGAGGCCGGGTAGCCCCAGGCCGCCGCGTCGACATAGGCGTGCGAGCTGCCCAGTTCCCCCACGACCTCCCAGAGCAGGTCGGCGAAGTCGTCGGCGGTGGCGACGCGGTCCACCAGCGGCCGGTACTCCTCCAGCACGACCTCCCATTCGACGTCGGCCATGTCCTCGACCCAGAAGTCGGCGCGCATCCGGCGGCCCGCCTGGGCGTAGGCGTGCCGGCGCAGGGCCTGAGGATCTCCGGTGATCCGGATCCTGGACAGGTCGACGGTCGTCTCGTCGCCGTTCTTGGTGCCCGGCTTGCCGGCGGCCGGGCGGACCGTGAGCGTGCCCTTGTCACTGACGACGAGCTGCGTGCCGTCACCGCTCACCCGGTACCAGTCGAGCTTGTCGACCACCTCCTCCCACTTGCGCTTGTCCAGGTCGTAACGGTCCAGCGCCGCCCGGGGCGCCTCGCTCCCCACCTCGTCCCTGTCCTCGCCGAGTTCCCCGGCCAGCGGCTCGCGCAGCCAGACGAACCCGCCCTTGACCGCCCGCAGGTCCGAATACCGCCCCTCGGGGACCGGCACCTGCACGACCCTGGCGGCGATGCCGTCCAGGTCCACGGTGATCGCGGCCTCGTCCCGCTTGTCGTCGTCACCGGAGTCGGCGACCGGCCGCCCCGCGGAGCTGGGCGCGAACGGGGACGGCGTGGAGGCGGCCAGCGGCACCAGATAGGGCCGATAGCCGAGCGGGAAGGACATGTCGAAGGAGTGCGCGTCATAGATCGGGTCGAAGCCGCGCCGCGACAGGAACGCCAGGTGGTCCCCGGCGAACGCGGGCGAGATGTCGGCGAACCTGCCGTCGGTGACATCGGTCACCACCCGGTCGGCCACCCTGGCCAGCCTGATCCTGCGCAGATGCTCGCTGTCCGGGTGCGACCAGGCCAGCCAGCCCGAATCCGGCGACCAGGCGAGACCCCGGATCTCACCGTGGGCCCTCGTCAGCTCCACCACCTCGCCGGAGGCCACGTCCACCAGGAGCAGCCGCCCGTCCCTGGCGCTCACCGCGATCGCGTTCCCGTCGGGTGCGACGGCCAGGTCCCCGACCTCGCCCAGCTTGCCCGCGGCGATCCTGCGGCTCTCCCCGCCCCCCGCGGGGACGATCTCCAGTCCCTGGGTCTCGCCGTCGTCGAAGACCCACACCACCCGGTCGTCGCCGAGAAGGCGGGGCCGCCCGGCCGACAGACCGGTGCTGAGCTGCCGCGCCGGGCCGTCCCGATGGGTCACCCAGTGCACCGTCCCCTGGACCTCCACCACGCTGGCCCGCCCGGTGGCGTCCACGGCCAGGTCGTGCAGCCGCCTGCCCGCGTTGACCTGGTAGGGCTGCCGCCCCCGCAGCGGGGAGCCGAGCGTGACGTCGAGCTTGCGGGCCTCGGCGTCAAGATCGTCCAGAAGGTAGAGGTCACCGGCGTTCTGGTAGACGATCCGTCTCCCGTCGGTGGCGGCGTTCCTGGCGTAGAAGGCTTCGTGGTCGGTATGGCGGCGCAGGCCGGTGCCGTCCAGCTCACAGGAGTAGAGGTTACCGATGCCCTCGTGGTCGGAGAGGAAGGCGAGCCGGCCCCCGACGAGCATCGGATCGGCCAGCTGGCTGTTCAGATCGGCCAGGATCCGGGTGAAGTCACCCTCTCCCCGCCGCACCCACAGCCGGCCCGCCGTACCGCCCCGGTAGCGTTTCCAGGTCGCCGGATCGCGGAAGAGCGCCGCGGTGAGAAGTGCCACCGCGTCTTCGGTGACCGAGAGGTCGTTGACCGGACCGTACGGCAGCCGCTCGACTCCGTCGCCGAGCGTGTAGGCCCAGGTCTGCCAGAGGAACGGCTGGCCGGTCGCGCTGGTCGCGAGGACCTCTCCCTCCGGTGTCCAGCCGCGCGCGCGGGTCCGCGCGTTCCCCCAGTAGGTCAGCCGCTCGGCGGATCCGGAGTCCAGATCCGCCAGGTAGATCTCGGGGGCGCCGTCGCGAACGCTGGACCAGGCGACCTTGGTGCCGTCAGGTGAGAGGCGGGGATGGCTCGCGGGAGCCCGGTCGGCGGAGAGGCGCCACGCCCGGCCGCCGTCCGCCGGAGCCACCCAGACGTCGTCGTCCGCGACGAAGGTCAGTGTCTCGTGGGAGAGGTGTGGGTATCGCAGGTAGAAACCAGAAACCATTAACAAATCATATTGTCGACTATCGGGTGAATCGGGGGCAATTTTCGCCCCCGATAAGCTGGACGGCATGACGCGAGCTGACAGAGACAACCCGGTGGTGCTCTCCAAGATCTACACCCGCACCGGAGACGACGGCACGACCGCGCTCGGCGACATGAGCCGTACCCGCAAGACCGACCCTCGCCTGGCCGCCTACGCGGACGTCGAGGAGGCCAACGCGGCGATCGGTGTGGCACTGGCCACGGGTTCCCTGGAGGCGGACGTCGCCGCCGTTCTCACCCGGATCCAGAACGAGCTGTTCGACGTCGGAGCCGACCTCTGCACCCCGGTCACGGAGAACCCCGAGTTCCCGCCGCTGCGGGTCGAGCCCTCCTACATCGAATGGCTCGAGGCGCGCTGTGATGAGTTCAACGAGCGCCTCAAGCCGCTGCGCAGCTTCATCCTGCCCGGCGGCACCCCGGCCGTGTCCTGGCTGCACGTCGCCAGGACCGTGGTCCGGCGGGCCGAGCGGACCGTCTGGTCGGCGCTGGAGGTCCACGACGACGTCAACCCGCTGACCGCGAAGTACCTCAACCGGCTGAGCGACCTGATGTTCATCCTCTGCCGGGTGGCCGCGGGCGGCGACGAGATCCTCTGGAAGCCCGGCGGCACCCGCTGACGCGGAAAGGATCAGGCGACGTCGAGATGGGCGCTGGGCGGGGCGGACTCCAGCCAGGCCACGAAACCGGTCAGCGCACGGTATCCCATGGCGAGTTCGAAGGCGCTCTGCCCGTTGCGGCACTCAAGCGCCGTCACCCCCTCGATGAACCCGAAGAACTCACCGGGGCCGACCTTACGACGGCCGGAAACGACAAGGCCGCGCCTCACGATGACGTGGCGCGGCCTTGGCAGCAAACCTATGAGCGGGATCCAGTTGAGGTGGCCGTCGGCATAGCGGGCCACTCCGACCCGCCACCCTCGCTCCCTCGACATGGGGCGCAGGCAACACAGCACCGATCCTCGGAAGCGGGTCAGGATGAGCACCCTGAGCGCCAGGAGGGCGACGAGCAGCCCCACCACGATGAGTACGTCCAGCACCACCATGTCTGCCCGCCCCCCAACAAGCCCTTACCGCTGAGAAGCCGAATTTATCCGACTTCTTCTCCGGCCGCGCGCAGCCGGGCCCTGGCACGCTTGGCCTCGGCAGCCGCGTCCGCGTCTTCCTGGCCGGACTCGACCGAGGCCTGAGCCCGCTCCAGCGCGCTCCTGGCCCGGGCGATGTCGATCTCGGAACCAAGCTCGGCGATCTCGGCCAGGATCGACACCTCGTCGTCGGCCACCGAGAGGAACCCTCCGTGGACGGCGGCGACGAGATCGGCTTCGCCGTCACCTCGCTTGATCTTCAGCAGCCCGCCCTCGACGAGAACGCCGAGCACGGGTGCGTGTTTAGGCATGATACCGATCTCGCCGTCGACGGTCTTGGCAATCACCATGTCGGCCTCGCCGGACCAGATCTCCCGCTCCGGGGAGACGACGCCTACTCGCAGCTTCGCCACTTTCTCTCCAGTTCCTTATCGAACCAGGTGCCGGTACGACCGCGTGACCGTACCGGCACCGAAGGCGACTAGCGGGCGAGTTCCTTGGCCTTGGCCACGGCCTGGTCGATGCCACCGACCATGAAGAACGCCTGCTCGGGCAGGTGGTCGTAGTCGCCGGCGCACAGGCCCTTGAACGAGGCGATGGTCTCGTCCAGCGGCACGTTCTCTCCGGGCTGACCGGTGAACGCCTCGGCGGCGTACATCGGGTGGGACAGGAAGCGCTCGATACGACGGGCCCGGTTGACGGTGACCTTGTCCTCTTCGGAGAGCTCGTCGATACCGAGGATCGCGATGATGTCCTGCAGTTCCTTGTACTTCTGCAGGATCCGCTTGGTCTCCTGAGCCACCCGGTAGTGCTCCTCGCCCACGATCAGCGGGTCGAGGATCCGCGAGGTGGAGTCGAGCGGGTCCACCGCGGGGTAGATGCCCTTCTCCGAGATCGGCCGCGAAAGCACGGTCTGCGCGTCGAGGTGCGCGAACGCGTTGTGCGGGGCCGGGTCGGTGATGTCGTCCGCGGGGACGTAGATCGCCTGCATGGAGGTGATCGAGTGACCGCGGGTCGAGGTGATGCGCTCCTGCAGAACACCCATCTCGTCGGCCAGGGTCGGCTGGTAACCCACCGCGGACGGCATGCGGCCGAGCAGGGTGGACACCTCGGAACCGGCCTGGGTGAACCGGAAGATGTTGTCGATGAAGAGCAGCACGTCCTGCTTCTGCACGTCACGGAAGTACTCCGCCATGGTCAGGGCGGAGAGCGCGACGCGCAGACGGGTGCCCGGGGGCTCGTCCATCTGGCCGAAGACGAGGGCGGTGTCCTTGAGGACGTTCGCCTCCTCCATCTCCAGCCAGAGGTCGTTGCCCTCACGGGTGCGCTCGCCGACGCCGGCGAACACCGAGGTGCCACCGAAGTTGCGGGCGACCCGGCGGATCATCTCCTGGATCAGCACGGTCTTGCCCACGCCCGCGCCGCCGAACAGGCCGATCTTGCCACCCTGCACGTACGGGGTGAGCAGGTCGATGACCTTGATGCCGGTGGTCAGCATCTCGGTGCGCGACTCAAGGGTGTCGAAGGCGGGCGAGGGGCGGTGGATGCCCCAGCGCTCCTCGATCTTGAGCGACGCGGTGGGCACGTCCAGCGCCTCGCCGAGCGTGTTCCACACGTGGCCCTTGACGACGTCGCCGACCGGCACGGAGATGGCCGCGCCGGTGTCGGTCACCGCCGCACCACGGGTCACACCGTCGGTGGGCTGCATGGAGACGGCCCGGACCAGGTTGTCACCCAGGTGCTGGGCGACCTCCAGGGTCAGCAGCTTGGTCTCCCCGCCGAGGGTGACCTCGGTGGTGAGCGCGTTGTAGATCTCGGGCATCGCCTCGACGGGGAACTCCACGTCGACGACGGGACCGGTGACCCGCGCGACGCGGCCCACGCCGGTCTCAACAGTCTGTGCAGTCATTTCACTCTTTCCCCGCTGCGGCGTCAGCCAGCGCGCTCGCGCCACCGACGATCTCGCTGATTTCCTGGGTGATCTCGGCCTGGCGAGCTTGGTTCATCTGCTGGGTGAACGTTCGGATGAGCTCGTTGGCGTTGTCGGTCGCCGACTTCATCGCCCGGCGACGTGACGCCTCCTCCGAGGCCGCCGACTGGAGCAGCGCGCTGAAGATACGCGACTCCACATAGCGCGGCAGCAGCGTGTCGAGGACATCGGCCGCGCTGGGCTCGAACTCGAAGTACGGCAGCGGCGTGCTGTCCACCGGCTCGACGGTCTCCTCGACCTCCAGCGGCAGGATTCGCTTGATCACGACCTCCTGCGTCAGCATCGAGACGAACTGGGTCGAGACGATGTGGATCTCGTCCACCCCGTCCTCGGCCGAGAACGAGTCGATCAGCACTCCGGCGATCTCCTTGGCGTCCGAGTAGGCGGGCTTACGGGAGAACCCCGTCCACTGCCCGCTCATCTCGCGGCCACGGAAGCTGTGCCAGGCGACACCCTTGCGGCCGGTCACGAAGGGCACGGGCTCGATGCCCTTGTCCTTCAGCAGACCGGCGAGGGCCTCGGCCTCACGCAGCACGTTCGCGTTGAAGCCGCCGCAGAAGCCGCTGTCGCTGGTGACGATGAGCACGGCGGCCCTGGCGGGCCGCTCCTTCTCCACGGTCAGCGGGTGGTCGACGCTGGCGGTGTTGCTGACGACGCCCGTCACGGCGCGAGTGATCTCGCGCTCGTACGGCACCGCCGCCTGCATCCGCAACTGCGCCTTCACGATACGCGACGAAGCGATGAGCTCCTGGGCGCGCGTGATCTTCGCCGTTGACTTGACCGACTTGATCCGCCGCCGCAGCAGTCTTAGCTGGGCACCCATCGGCTACTTCTTCTCAGCCGTACGGACGCGCTTGGTGATCTTTTCCTGGCCGACCTCTTCGGCGCCGAGCGCCTCGACCGGCTCCTCGTTGACCAGCAGCTCGCCCGCGGAGGTCTCGAAGGTCCTCTTGAACGCGGTGACGGCGTCCTTGAGAGCGGTGACCGTGTCCTCGGACAGGGCCTTGGTCTCGCGGATGCTGTCGAAGATGCCCTTCTTCTCCCGGCCGATGTAGTCCAGGAAGTCCGCCTCGAAACGGCGGATGTCCTCGACCGGGACCTCGTCGAGCTCACCCGTGGTGCCGGCCCAGATGGAGACGACCTCCTGCTCGACCGGGAAGGGGCTGTACTGCGGCTGCTTGAGCAGCTCGACCAGGCGCTGACCGCGCTCCAGCTGGGCCTTGGAGGCCGCGTCCAGGTCGGAGGCGAAGGAGGCGAAGGCCTCCAGGTCCCGGTACTGGGAGAGCGACAGGCGCAGCGTGCCGGCGACCGACTTCATCGCCTTGGTCTGGGCCGAGCCGCCGACTCGGGAGACCGAGACACCGACGTTGATGGCGGGACGGACACCGGCGTTGAACAGGTCCGTCTCCAGGAAGACCTGGCCGTCGGTGATGGAGATGACGTTGGTCGGGATGAACGCCGAGACGTCGTTGCCCTTCGTCTCGATGATCGGCAGACCGGTCATCGATCCGGAACCCATCTCCTTCGACAGCTTCGCGCAGCGCTCCAGCAGGCGGGAGTGCAGGTAGAAGACGTCGCCGGGGTAGGCCTCACGGCCCGGCGGACGACGGAGCAGCAGGGAGACCGCGCGGTAGGCGTCGGCCTGCTTGGTCAGGTCGTCGAAGACGATGAGAACGTGCTTGCCCTGGTACATCCAGTGCTGGCCGATGGCCGAACCGGTGTAGGGGGCGAGGTACTTGTAACCGGCCGGGTCGGACGCCGGAGAGGCGACGATGGTGGTGTACTCCAGCGCGCCCGCCTCCTCAAGGCGAGCCTTGACCTGGGCGATCGTGGAACCCTTCTGGCCGACCGCGACGTAGACGCAGCGGACCTGCTTGTCCGGGTCGCCGGAGAGCCAGTTCTCCCGCTGGTTGAGGATGGTGTCCACGGCGATCGCGGTCTTGCCGGTGCCACGGTCACCGATGATCAGCTGGCGCTGGCCGCGGCCGATCGCGGTCATCGCGTCGATCGCCTTGATGCCGGTGGCGAGGGGCTCCTTCACCGGCTGGCGCTGCACGACGGAAGGCGCCTGGAGTTCGAGGGGACGAACACCCTCGGACTCGATGGCACCCTTGCCGTCCAGCGGATTGCCCAGCGGGTCGACCACTCGGCCGAGGAAGCCGTCGCCGACCGGCACGGACAGGACCTCGCCCGTCCGGCGGACCGACTGGCCCTCCTCGATCTTGCTGAAGTCGCCCAGAACAACGACACCGATCTCCCGGACGTCCAGGTTCAGTGCCAGGCCACGCGTGCCGTCCTCGAACTCAAGCAGCTCGTTCGCCATCGCCGAGGGAAGGCCGGAGACATGGGCGATACCGTCGCCGCAGTCGACGACGGTCCCGATCTCCTCACGCGCGGCGCCTTCCGGCTCGTACGCCTGGACGAAGCGCTCAAGTGCGTCCCGGATCTCGTCCGGCCGGATCGTAAGCTCCGCCATCTCTCTTCAGTCTCCCTATTCGCCTAGCCGGCCAACCGGCGGCGGACTTCTTCGATTCGTCCCGCGATGGTGGTGTCGATGAGATCGTCCCCGATGTGCACCGAGAACCCTCCCAGCACCCGCGGATCCACCTCGACGTTCAGATGAACGTCGCGGCCGTACGAGGTGCGCAGCCACGTGGCGAGACGCTGCTTCTGCTCCTCTGAGAGCACGATGGCGCTGCGCACCACCGCGACGAGGCGCTGCCGCTGGGCGGCGACCAGCTTTCCGAACTCCTCAAGCCCACTGTCCAGGCTACGTCCTCGCGGGTGTACCACGAGCTGCGTGACCAGGCGGAGAGTGGTGGGGGCGACCTTGTCGGCGAGCAGGGAGCCCAGCAGTTCCCGCCTGCCCTGCTCCGGTGCCGCCGTGGAGGTCAGGGTCCGGTGCAGTTCCAGGTTCGAGGCGACGATGCGCCCGAACCTGAACAGCTCGTCCTCGACGTCGTCGAGCCTGCCCTGCGCCTCGGCCTCCGCGGAGGCCGCGATGACACCGAGACGCTCAAGCGCGTCGGCCAGGTCGCCGGAGCGGGCCCACCGCGCGGACACGGCCGCGACGACCGTCTCCAGCGCGGCATCACTGACCTTGCCCTCCAGCAGCACCCGGACGACCTGCGCCTTCTGGGCCGCGGGCCGGGCGGGGTCGGAGAGGTTGCGGCGGAGCCCGTGCTCACGGTCGAACAGGTCGGCGACCGAGAAGAGCTCGTCGGCCAGCGTGCCGAGGTCGGCGCTCCCCGCGACGGCGTTGAAGCGCTCTTCGACCTCGGCCAGCGAAGCCCTGCTCAGACCTCTCATCAGCGGACCGCCGCGCTGCTCGACTCGAGCTCCTCAAGGAACCGGTCCACGGTGCGGCGCTGGCGCGCCTCGTCCTCAAGGGACTCGCCGACGATACGGCCGGCCAGATCGATCGACAGACGGCCGAGCTCCGCGCGGAGCTGGGCGAACGCCTGCTGACGGTCGGCCTCGATCTGCAGGTGCGCGGCCTCGACGAGACGGCGGGCCTCGGCCTGCGCCTCCTCGCGGAGCTCGGCCTTGATCTGCGCACCCTGCTCGCGAGCCTCCTCACGCAGGCGGGAAGCCTCGTGACGAGCCTCGGCGAGCTGGTCCTTGTACTGCTTGAGCAGCGCCTGGGCCTCGGCCTGGGCGTCCTCGGCTCGCTTGATGCCGCCCTCGATCGCATCGGTCCGCTCGGCCAGGGTCTTCTGGATTCGCGGGGTGAGGATCTTACCGACGACGAAGAGGACGACGAAGAACGCGAAACCGCCGACGACCAGCTCGTAGAGGTGCGGCATGATCGGGCTGGAGCCCTCGGCCGCCAGGAGCGTAGCTGCGGATGTCATCGATGCAGCCTTCCGTCAGGGTGTATTCGATCAGTAGATGAACGGCGCGACAAGGCCGATCAGGGCCAGCGCCTCGACGAGCACGAAGCCCAGCAGCATGTTCTGGCGGATCAGGCCGTAGGTCTCGGGCTGGCGGGCGATGGCCTGCAGACCGTTACCGAAGATGAGACCGACACCGATGCCGGGGCCGAGCGTGGCGAGCCCGTAACCGATGGAGCCGATGTTGCCGGTGACCTCAGCGAGGATGCTCATTGCTGTTTCCTTTACAAGATGGCCGGTGAACGGGTCTCACCGGTCTGAACTGGAGGAGAAGGGTCTTAGTGCTCGGCGTGCAGCGAGCCGCCGATGTACATCGCGGCGAGCAGCGCGAACAGGAAGGCCTGCAGGAACTGGATGAACATCTCGAACGCGGTCATCGCGATCGTCATGATGACGGCGACGACACCGACCGGAGCGCCGAGCGGCGTGAGCTGCTCGAAGAGGAACCAGAAACCAACGGCGCTGAAGAAGGCCAGGATGATGTGGCCCGCGAACATGTTGGCGAAGAGTCGCACCGCGTGGGTGAACGGCGCCACGATCATGTTGGAGAGGAACTCGATCGGCGCGAGCAGCACGTAGATCGGCTTGGGCAGGCCGGGGGGGAACATCATGTTCTTGAAGTAGCCGAGCCCCCCCTGGTGCTTCATGCCCAGGTAGATCTTCAGCACGTAGACGCTTACCGCCAGGACGATCGGGAAGGCGATGTGCGAGGCGATCGGGAACTGCAGGAAGGGGACGACCCCCATCAGGTTCCAGATCCAGACCAGGAAGAACAGGCTCAGCAGCAGGCCCATCCAGCGGTCGGCGTCCTTGCCCAGGAAGGGACGGGCGACCTGGTCACGGACGAACATGTAGCCGTACTCACCGATGTTCTGGATGCCCCTGGGCACCAGCTTCGGGTTGGCGAAGGCCGACCAGCAGAAGGCTATGACCACGATCGAGCTCAACAGGGCGAGCAGCACCGGCTTGGTGAACCAGGTGACGCCGGGAATGATCGGGGGGAGATCGAACAGCTCAAGCCCCGGGGCCTTGAACTCGTCGGCGGCGAGGACCGTCAGCGCCTTCACGCGGCGTTCCCTTCAACGTGGTAATGGATCAAGACTGCTTCCTCAGCGAAGCGACCGCCGCGCGAGGTCAGCGACCGTATTTCCGGTAGACCAGGTAGATGGCGAGAACGACACCGACGATCACTCCGATCGGTGTGAACACGGCCACGCCAGTCCAACGGCTCAGCAACCAACCGCCGCCGCCGTACAGGATGATCCCGGAGAGAATGTAGCTGGGAACCGACCAGGCAGCGTTGGCGAAGTCGCGGCCATCGCTCTCGGGCCTGCGTTCTTGTTCGCTCATTGCGGGCATGACAATAGCAGCCGGGGAGATGACTAGTCATATCGGGTCCCGCCGCCCGGTCATGATACGCCTCATCGGGGGCCGCCCTGTCCGGGAACCGCGGCACTCGGGTCAACGTAGAGCATCTTCGTTTTCACGAAGCCCCGCATCTCGCCGGCCGTCCAGACGACGGTGCAGATGATCGCCGACCAGCCGAAGGCGCGCGGCTCGAACGCGGTGGCGCTCTCGAACACCTTGAGGAGCGCCATGATGATCAGGACCTTCACCGCGTAGGTGGCGATCGCGGTGACCATCATCACGACGGGAGAGACCCGGCTCGCGGAGGAGACCGCGACCAGGCTGATCGTGAAGAAGACCGCCACCACCGACAGGCCGATCACGGCCCCCAGGGCCCCCTTGGCACCGGAGAGCAGGGCCGTCGCGAGGATGACGACCGCACCCGCGGCGGCGGTGGGTATCACGGCCCCTTTGAGGACGCGCACGTCATTGGCCTGCATCGGCACTCCCAGTGACTGTTATCAAGCGAGCGATTGCTACCTCACAGATCCAGCTGAACCATGGATCCGTTAGTGAAAGCTATCACAAGCTCATGGAAGAGCGCCTTTACCTGCCGTTTCAAGTGAATGATCAATCAGCTGAGGTGGACCGCTCAACGCCGCGTCTCAGGGTTTGAGAAGCCTTGGCGGGGAGCGGTGAGTGACAGGTCGGGCAGCGCCGAGCGCGTGGCGGTGCCGTCGCCGTCGTCGCCGGTGACGGCCCGGCGGGGCCCCGGCGTCTCCGAGGGATAGGGGTGGGGCCGGACCCGGGCCTGCGGCTCGGCCGGCCACACCTGCCGGCCCGGCCCCTCGGCGGGACCGCTGAATCCGGTGGGGGCCACGGGCCCAGCGGGCCCGGCGGTGCCGGTCGGGCCCTGATCTCCGGAGCCGCCGACGTCGCGGCGGGCCCGCCAGCGGGGCAGCGCCATCATCACCAGCACGCCGATGGCGAGCAGCACGGTCAGCGGGAACAGGACGAGCGGGACACCCTCGATGGACAGCGCCACGACCGCGAAGGCGAACAGGAAGGTCCAGGCGTACATGATCATGACGCTGCGGCGGTGGGAGTGTCCGATGTCCAGCAGGCGGTGGTGGAGATGCCCTCGGTCGGGTGCGAACGGCGACAGGCCGTTGGACGTGCGCCGGACCACCGCCATGATCAGATCGAGCAGCGGAAGCACCAGGATCGCCACCGGCACGAGCAGGGGGAGGATGACGGGGAAGCGGTTGATGCTGCTGGAGTCGAGCGGCGTCACCAGGATCATCGTGGAGGCGAGCACCAGGCCGATCAGCATCGCCCCGGTGTCCCCCATGAAGATCTTCGCCGGGTGGAAGTTGTGCGGCAGGAAGCCCAGGCAGATCCCGATGAGCACCGAGGCGATGACCGCCGTCACGTTGATGCTGGTGTTGCCGTAGTCCTTCGACAGGGCCACCGAGTACGTCCAGGTGGCCATCGCGGCGATGCCCACGATTCCGGCGGCCAGCCCGTCGAGCCCGTCGACGAAGTTGACGGCATTGATCATGACGACCACGATCAGGATCGTGATCAGCGGACTCAGCGTGGAGTCGAGAATGGTCTGCCCGCCCAGCGCCGTGGGCAGCGGGAGCCACGGCAGGCTGACGCCGAAGGCGACGAGCACGCCCGCCGCGCCGATCTGCCCGGCGAGCTTGACCAGGGCGTCCATTCCCAGCCAGTCGTCCAGAAAGCCGGTCAGCGTGATCAGCCCTCCCGCGGCGATCAGCGCGATCACCGTCTTGCCCTGGCCCTCGGCCGCCAGCTTGCCCCCGGCGTAGGGCAGCTCGCCGGCGATCAGCAGACCGGCGACGAGACCGCCGTACATCGCCAGGCCGCCGAGTCTGGGCGTCGGCGTGGTGTGCACGTCACGGTCGCGGACCTCGGGCATGGCACCGATACGGATGGCGAAAACGCGGACCAGTGGGACCAGCAGGTATGTCACCGCGGCCGCGACGAGCGCCATGAGAAGGTATTCGCGCACGGAACCAGTTTCGCGGATAGTCCGGCCACCTGTGACCGGAAAACGCCACAGAACAGCTCATAGTTCGCTGGGATATATCTGGTGGAGGCTCGTCAGCGCCGCGACGCGCTCCCGTATTTCACCCACTGCGTCGGGGTTGCGGATGGCCTGTGCCACCATCGAGGCCACCGCCTTCATCTCCTCGGCCCCCATCCCCTGGGTCGTGACGCAGGGGGTGCCCACCCGGATCCCGGATGTCACCGTGGGCGGCTCCGGGTCGTAGGGGATCGCGTTGCGGTTCAGCGTGATCCCGGCCGCACCACACCGCTGCTCGGCCACCGCGCCGGAGACCCCGACGTCACGCAGGTCGATCAGTGCCAGATGGCTGTCGGTGCCCCCGGAGACGGACCGCATCCCCTCGGCGGCCAGGGCGTCGGCCAGCACCTGGGCGTTGGCCACCACCTGCCGCGCGTACCGTGCGAACTCGGGGCGCAGCGCCTCGCCGAACGCCACGGCCTTGGCCGCCACCGCGTGCATGAGCGGGCCACCCTGTACGAAGGGGAAGACCGCGCGGTCGACCCTGGGGGCCAGCTCCCGGGTGCACATGATCCCGCCTCCCCTCGGGCCGCGCAGCGCCTTGTGCGTGGTGAAGGTCACCACGTCCGCGTACGGCACGGCGGACGGCAGGGCGTCCCCGGCCATCAGCCCGATGGTGTGCGCGACGTCGGCGAGCAGCCAGGCGCCCACCTCGTCGGCGATCCCCCGGAAGGCCGCGAAGTCGATCTTTCGGGAATAGGCGGTGGCCCCACATATGATCATTTTGGGCTGGTGCCGCAACGCCAGCTCCCTGACCTCGTCATAGTCGATCAGCTCGGTGTCCCTGCGCACGCCGTAGGCCACGACGTCGAACCAGCGGCCGGAGAAGTTGACCTTGGAGCCGTGCGTGAGGTGGCCGCCGTGCGACAGCGCCATCGCCAGCACCGTGTCGCCCGGCTGGAGCAGTGCCGCGTAGGCCGCCAGATTCGCCGAGGCGCCGGAGTGGGGCTGCACGTTGACGTGCTCGGCACCGAACAGCCGCTTGGCCCGGTCGATCGCGAGCCGCTCGGCCCGGTCGACGACCTCGCATCCGGCGTAGTAGCGCCTGCCGGGGTAGCCCTCCGCGTACTTGTTGGTGAGCGTCGAGCCGAGCGCGGCGAGCACGGCGGGCGAGGCGAAGTTCTCACTCGCGATCAGCTGGACGCCGCCGCGGAGCCTGTCGAGCTCGTCGAGGAGTACGGAGGCGATCTCCGGATCCTCGCGCTGCAGTAGGTCGAAATCTGGCCCGTAGTACGGCTCTGCGCCCATGGCTCACATCCCGAAGATGACAACTCACCCCCACTGTAAGCCCGGCCACCCTGGTTGTCCCAGGTCAGAGAGGTGTCGCCACGGGAAGACGTGTCTCCGTGCGGAAACGCACGCCCCAAAAGGCCCCTGGCAGCGTCCACCCGGGAGGCTTCGAGAACCGCCCGGCCCGCGGGCCTCGCGCCGAAGGACCCGGCCGGCGCCGCCGGGCCGGGAAGGACGTCAGGAGAAGGCGTGCGGGGCCCCGGCTCCCACCGGCACCCATCTCGGCGTGTCGGCCGCCTGGTCGCTGATCGAGGTCAGGATCGCCTGCCGGTAGAGGCCGAGACGGGTACGCCACTCCGTCATGTCCTCGACGTAGCGGCCGGAGACCGGGGCGTCCCAGACATCCCTGCTCCTGGCGAGCTGGTAGGCCTTGTCCAGGCTGGCGGTCAGCGTGTCGAGTTCGGGAAGCACCTGCCGCCACATCATGACCAGCCGCTGGTATTCGGGGTTGAACTCCCACGCCGTGGCGGCGTCCGAGGACGGCAGGCCACCGCCGCCCGAGGCCGGTGGGGTCTCCCCCGGCTGCAGCGGCTGCGGTGCGGGTGGATCCACGAACATCACAGGCTCCTCACCCTCGCTGACACAGTCCCTGCCTCCCGTTCACTGCCCGACGCCGTGGTGGTGCCGACCGGCTCGGAAACCGGGTTCGCCCCCGCTCACCGCCCGCCTCCCGGAGGCGGGATCGGCCGCAGCGGATCTCCCGGCTCCACGTCGCCCGCCGGCCCGTCGGGTCCGACGTCCATGGGCACCCAGGCCCCCTCGCCCCAGGTCTCCCCCTCCGGTACCCGGACGCCGGGCATCTCCAGCGGCTCGATCTCCCGGGCGTTGTCGGCGAGCGTCCTGAGAGCGTCCAGGTCGAGAGGGCCCGCCTCCGCGGTGACGACGTCGCCGTCGCCGGCCCACCGGGCGGCCGGACCGTCCGGTGCGGCTGCCAGGCCCCCGGGAGCCGCCCCAGCCGGCTGTCCCGCGCCCCCTGCGGCATCCTCCGCCCCTGGCGCCTCGCCGAAGACCGCGTCGCCGATGGACGGCGCGCCGACGTCTCCTCGCGGCATCACAGCGGGCTGCGCGGCCGCCTCGCCGGAGACCGTACCCGCCGTCTGGACGGCGGGTACGGCGGAGGTGGTGGCCTGCGGCCGAACAGCGGCCTCAGCTGAGGTCGTACCGGTGGGCCCGGGGGTGGCCTCGCCCCCCGTGCCCGGCGGCTGGACGGTCTGGTCGGTGGTGGGTCCCGCGGTGTCGAGGAGCGGATAGTCGGGTTTGGCCGAATCGAGCGGGCCGTGCGGCTCGACCCAGCCCGGCTGCCCCGCCGTGGCGGAGATGTTGTCGACCGTGGGCATCTCCAGTGGCGGGATGTCCTCGATGTTCTTCAGCAACTCGTCGACCTCGGCCGCCGTGGGCGAGTCGAGCGGGATCTGGAGCACCTTCACACCATCGACCTCCACGATCTTCGCCCGATGATCGCCGCTCTGGTCGATGTCGTCTGGATGGTCCTTCCGGGAAGTGTCGAGAATGTTGTCGCCGGACGTGCCGCCATCCTGCCTGGGCGAGCGCTCGTCGCCCTTGGAGCCGGAATCGCCCTTGGCATCGGGATCGTTCACCGGCGCGCCATCTACGGGGCCGTCCCCACGCGGCGTCGTCTCGTCCCCCTTGGAACCGGAGTCACCCTTGGCATCGGAATCCTCCCCGCCGGGCATCGTGTCGTGCACATTGACGATCTCCGGCCGTGCATCATCGACTCTGGGCGTCTCCGGTACGGGTGTGGCGTCCGGGCCGGAGGCCTCGGGCACGGGCGTCTGTCGTGGCACGTCGTCAACCGGCCGCCCCCCGTCCTGAGGTCCCTCACCGGGCCCTGGAACCGCGGGTTTCAGATCCTCGACCTTCGGCGTCTCCGGCCGCGTGTCCTCGGCCCTGGGCGCCTCCGGTACGGGATCCGGCTTCGGAGCCTCACGCGGCGTGTCCTCGGCCCTGGGCGCCTCCGGTACGGGATCCGGCTTCGGAGCCTCACGCGGTGCGGTGTCAACCGGCTTGACGCTCTCCTTGGGGGTGTCTCCGTCGCGCGGAGAGGTCTCGTCCCCCTTCGAACCCGTGTCCGGCTTCCGGTCATCGGTCCCGGACGCCTCCGGCTTCGGCGTCTCCCTCGAACCGTCCCTCGGGGAGGTCTCGTCCCCCTTCGAGCCCGCCTCCGGCTTGGCCTCGTCCCCCTTCGAGCCCGTCTCGGGCTTGGCCTCGTCCCCCTTCGGGGTCTCCGGCTTGGGAGAGTCCTTCGGATCGTCGCGCTGAGTGCTCTCGGCCGACTGGTCACCGACGCGGGGCTTGTCGTCCGGTTTGAGACCATCGGCCCCCGAGGTCTCGGGCTTCGTGCCATCACCCGCCGCGCCGGTCCCGGGCTTCGCGCCGTTCTGGGAACCCTCAGGCTTCGCGTCGTCGCCCGCCGCGCCGCTGTCAGGCTTCGTGTCCCCGGCCTTGGGCTCGGCGGGAGGCGCCGTCGCGTTCTGGTTGATCCTCTTCTCCAGCAACGTCACGCGAGCGGAGACGTCACGGACCATCACGTCGCACGCGTCGGCGATCTGGACGGGTCTGTGGGTCGACTGCGAGGACAGGCCGGCCCCGCTCATCAGCTGGGTGACCTTGCCCTCGACGTTCCGCATCTGGTCGGCCGCCCGCCGCACCTCGGACAACAGGTCGCGGACCAGCTTGGGGTCCATTCCTTCGAACTTGCCCATGGACGTCTCCCGGAAGTGTCGGCCCACTTCAAGGTACCGGGGAGAGCGCTCCGCGTCACGGTGATAATCAGATGGCATGGATCACGGCATATGCCGTGGACGCGCTGGTCAGTCGTCGGACTCCGGCCCCGCGTCCGTCGCCACGTAGCCGATCACGCCGCGCAGCCTCTCCACCGTGACCGCCCCGCGCCGCAGCAACCTGGGCACCGCGGTGGTCAGATCCAGGATCGTCGAAGGGGTGCCGCTCTCACACGGCCCGGCGTCGAGATAGACCGACACCGAGTCGCCGAGCTGCTTCTCCGCGTCGGCGGCGCTGGTCGCGGCGGGGGCGCCGGAGCGGTTGGCGCTGGAGACGGCCAGCGGGCCGGTCTCCTTGAGCAGGTCGAGGGCGACCGCGTGCAGCGGCATCCGGATGGCGACGGTGCCCTTGGCGTCCCCCAGGTCCCACGAGAGGGACCTGTTCGCGCGGCAGATCAGCGTGAGCGGCCCCGGCCAGAAGGCGTCGACGAGATCCTGGCCGTACGGACCGAGGTTCTCCACCAGGGCGTTGGCCGCCCGGACGGTCCCGACCAGTACCGGCACCGGCATGTCACGGCCGCGGCCCTTGGCATCCAGCAGGGCGGTGACCGCGGCGGGTGTGAAGGCGTCGGCGCCGATACCGTAGACGGTGTCGGTCGGCAGCACCACGAGCTCCCCCCGCCCCAGGACGGACGCGGCCTCTACCAGGCCCGTGGCGCGCTGCTCGGCATCGATGCAGTCAAAACGTCGGCTCACTGTGCCTCCTGTCGATCGATCGCTACGCGCATTCGCGCGCCTCCTCGCCCGCCGGCGCCTCGCCGGCGGCCAGGACCCCCTCGCTCACGGCGTGCATCCTATTCCCGGCCGAAGCGGGCGGTGACGAAGCGGTCCCTGCGCGTCAGGTCCTGGCGGCTGCGGACGTCGCGCCAGCCGTTCTCCTCAGAGAAGATCAGATAGACCGGCGTGCCCTGCTGATCGGCGTGTTCCACGGCGACGAAGCCACCGGGGCGCAGCAGGCGCCTGGCGGTCCTTTCGACGGCCCTGACCTCGTCGAGGCCGTCGCTGCCCGACCCGTACAGCGCGCGGTGCGGGTCGTAGTCGCGGACCTCGGGGTCACGGGGGATCGCGCCGGGCGGGATGTACGGCGGGTTGGAGACCACCAGGTCGACCTGGCCGTCCAGTTCGGAGAGGGCGTCGGCCAGATCCTCCGGGTGCAGGTGGACGCGGCCCTGACCGTGCTCGATGATGTTGCGCTTGGCCCAGCCGTAGGCGTCCGGGTCGACCTCGACCGCGTGCACGGTGGCCAGCGCGACCTCCTGGGCGATGGACAGCGCGATGGCACCGGACCCGGTGCCGAGATCCACGACCACGGGCGAGGCGACGTCCATCTCCCGCAACCTGTCGATCGCCCAGCCCACCACGACCTCGGTCTCCGGGCGCGGCACGAACACTCCCGGCCCGACCTCCAGGGACAGGTAGCGGAAGTAGGCCCGCCCGGTGATGTGCTGAAGCGGCTCGCGGGACTCCCTGCGGGCGACGCCCTCCCAGAACAGGGCGTCGAAGTCGGAGTCCTTCACGGTGTGCAGCTCGCTGCGCCGTACGCCGTGCACACATGCGGCGATCTCCTCGGCGTCGGTGCGCGGCGACGGCACACCTGCCTCGGCGAGCCGGGCGGTGGCGAGGGCGATCTCGTCCAGCAGAAAGGTCATGGGCGCGTTCTATGAATGGTTGGCGAGCTTCTCCGCCATCTCAGCGTTGAGCAGGGACTGGATGACGGCCGTGAGATCCCCGTCGAGCACCTGGTCGAGGTTGTACGCCTTGAAACCGACACGGTGATCGGAGATGCGGTTCTCGGGAAAGTTGTAGGTGCGGATGCGCTCGGAGCGGTCGACGGTGCGGATCTGGGACTTGCGCTCGGCCATGGCGGCGGCGTTGGCCTCCTCCTCGGCGATCGCCTGCAGGCGGGCCCGCAGGATGCGCATGGCCGACTCCTTGTTCTGGAGCTGGCTCTTCTCGTTCTGGCAGGAGGCGACCACCCCGGTCGGCAGGTGCGTGATCCGCACGGCCGAGTCGGTGGTGTTGACACTCTGGCCACCGGGACCGCTGGAGCGGTAGACGTCGATGCGGAGGTCGTTCGGGTCGATCTGGACGTCGACGTCCTCGGCCTCCGGGTAGACGAGCACCCCGGCGGCGCTGGTGTGGATGCGTCCCTGGGACTCGGTGACCGGCACCCGCTGGACGCGGTGCACACCGCCCTCGAACTTGAGCCTCGACCAGACGCCCTCGTCACCCCTGGCCTTCAGGGCGATCGTGACATCCTTGTAACCGCCGAGGTCGGAGTGGGTGGCGTCGATGAGCTCGGTCTTCCAGCCGATCCGCTCGGCATACCGCAGATACATCCGCAGGAGGTCCCCGGCGAACAGCGCGGACTCCTCGCCGCCCTCGCCCGCCTTGATCTCCATGATGATGTCCTTGTCATCATTGGGATCACGCGGGACGAGCAGGTGCCTGAGCTTCTCCTCCAGCTCGGGAACCCGCGCTTCGAGCTCCTTGGCCTCCTCCGCGAACGCCTCGTCCTCCGAGGCCAGCTCCCTCGCCGTCCCGAGGTCCGCCTGGACGCCCTCAAGCTCACGGTAGGTGTTGATGATCGGAGTCAGCTCGGCGTAGCGCCTGCCGAAGGTGCGCGCCTGCTTCTGGTCGGCGTGCACGGAGGGGTCGGCGAGCTTGAGTTCCAGCTCGGCGTACTCACTGAGCAACTCGTCGAGGTTCACCGTGCGTCCTTCCTTTAAAGCCCTGCCAAGCCTGCCTCATCACCACGAACGCCGACCCGGGCACCCCCCTTTCCCGGGAGGGTTGTTCCGAGCCGGCGTCGGGATGGGGGCTACTGGCCCGTGGACTTCTTGCCGAAGCGCTTCTCGAAGCGCGCCACCCGGCCGCCGGTGTCCAGGATCTTCTGCTTGCCCGTGTAGAAGGGGTGGCAGGCGGAGCACACGTCGGCGTGGATCACGCCGTTCTTGGCGGTGCTGCGGGTGGTGAAGGAGTTACCACAGGTGCACGTCACCTGAGTGGCGACGTACTCCGGGTGGATGTCGGGCTTCATGTCGTCTTTTCCTCTCCAAAACGCGGTCGCCGGGTCGCCACTGTCTCTCGCCGATGAGGCTTGCGCGCTGGCACACCGAGGTGCGCGCGGGCGGGAACCGGAACCGCTGCGGTTCGGCTACCAGTGTGCCAGATCCTGCAACCATCCCAGGCCACAAGACATTCCCCGCCCCGGAGAGACCGGGGCCGCGGGCTTTCACCTGCCCAGATACGCGAGCACGGCGAGAACCCGGCGGTGGTCGTCGGTGGCGGGCTCCAGGCCGAGCTTGCCGAAGATGCCGGAGATGTGTTTCTCCACGGCGCCCTCGGTGACGAGCATGCGCCCGGCGACCGCGGCGTTGGAACGGCCCTCCGCCATCAGGGCCAGAACCTCGCGTTCCTTCGCGGTCAGCGACTCCAGGGGATCTCCCCTGCGCCGGCGGCCCAGCAGCTGCCCGATCACCTCCGGGTCGATGACCGTTCCCCCGGCGGCCACCCGGCGCACCGCGTCGAGGAACTCGGCCACGTCCGCTATCCGCTCCTTGAGCAGGTAGCCGACCGCCGCGGCGCCACCGCCGATCAGTTCCGTGGCGTACTGCTCCTCGACGTACTGCGACAGCACGAGGATCGGCAGCCTCGGCCGCCGGCTCCTGGCCTCCAGGGCCGCGCGCAGTCCCTCGTCGGTGTGCGTCGGCGGCATCCTGACGTCGACGATCGCCAGGTCCGGATCGTGCTCGACGACCGCGGCCACCAGCCCTGGGCCGTCGCCCACGGCCCCGACGGTATCGATGCCCCCGTCGGCCAGCAGCCTGGCCAGCCCCTCGCGCAACAGCACCGAGTCTTCGGCGATCACCACCCGCATGTGTTCAGGCCCTCACCATTCGCAGGGCAGTTCGGCTCTGATCACCGTGGGGCCGCCGAGCGGGCTGTCGACGCTCAGGGTGCCGTCGATGGTCGCCGCCCGGTCGGCCAGCCCGGCGAGGCCGCCTCCGGGCCGCGGCACCGCGGCGCCGACCCCGTTGTCGTAGATCTCGACGATCACCCGCTGCTCCTGCCGGCTGACCCGGATGGACGCCTCGGTGGCCTCGGAGTGCTTGGCCAGATTGGTCAGACACTCGGCCACGACGAAGTACGCGATGCTCTCCACCGCCGGCGGGGGCCGGTGCGAGACCTCCACCGCCAGATCCACCCGTACGGGCGCGCGCGCGGCGAGCGACGACAGGGCGGCGTTCAGCCCCCTGTCGGTGAGGATCGCCGGATGGATGCCCCTGGCGAGGTCACGCAGCTCGGCGATGGCGGCTTTGGTGCCCCGATGCGCCTGGTCCAGGAGCTCCCGGGCCGCCTCGGGGTCGGAGTCCAGCTTGGCCTGCGCCCGGCCCAGGTCCATGGCCACCGACAGCAGCCGCTGCTGTGCGCCGTCGTGCAGGTCACGCTCGATCCGCCGCCGCTCGGCCTCGGCCGCGTCCACCCCGCGGGCCCGGCTGGCCCGCAGGTGCGCAGCGCGGGCCGCCAGCAGGTTCTTCTCCCCCGCGCCCAGCAGGGCGGCGCCGAACAGGCCGTGCAGCCAGGCCATCCCCCGGGTCGCGTACAGGGCCGCGAGCAGGAACCCCATCCCGATCAGCGTGCACAGCAGCGCCTTCGGCCCGCTGTCGATCGGCAGCTCGCCGATGGGTGTCATCGGCTCCCCCACCAGCAGCAGGGGCAGTGGCGCCACGGTCAGGCCGAGCCCGAGCGTCCACAGCACCGCCGAGACCGTGAACTCCGCGATCCCGATCGGCAGCAGCAACAGCAGGTAGAGCAGATCCTTCCAGGTGGCGGGATCGACGAACATGTCCTTCCAGCGCAGGAACAGGTTGTCGCCCTCCGACGGCCGGTAGGGGGTGGGGATGTCGACGCCGAAGGCCAGCCGGAGGAACCGGCGCTCCAGCATCGCCACCCCCCGCCAGGCCAGCATGGTCAGGGCGAGGAGCGGCAGCCCGATCCACACGATCACCAGCGCCAGGGAGAGCGGGATCACCGAGGCGAGGAACGCGAACCAGGCGAGGCCGTGGAACAGGCTGACCAACAGGTAGGGAACGGCCCGCCAGGTCATCGGGTCGACGAACATGCCGAAGGGGCCGTTCGGCCCCAAGGGCACGCGCCGCCGGAGCGGCGTCCTGACCACGGGCCTGCTCACCACTGTCTCGGCAGTCACGCGCCCCCCTGTCATCCGCGGAAATGCGTCCTGAAGTAGGGATATCCCGAAGGCCTGGGCCAGACAAGCGCTTTGGAGACGCCGAACGCCCCGGCCCGAGGGGCCGAGGCGTTCAACGTGCGGTGAGCGGTCAGTCGCGCTCGGAGCTGACGGTCGTCTTCTGCACCTGGAGCAGGAACTCCGCGTTGGACTTGGTCTCCCTCATCTTCTCCAGGAGAAGCTCGAGAGCCTGCTGCATGTCAAGGGCGTGCAGCACGCGGCGGAGCTTCCAGATGATCTGGAGCTCGTCCTTGCCCATGAGGATCTCCTCCTTGCGGGTACCGGACGCGTCGACGTCCACCGCGGGGAAGATCCGCTTGTCGGCAAGCTGCCGGTTGAGCTTGAGCTCCAGGTTGCCCGTGCCCTTGAACTCCTCGAAGATGACCTCGTCCATCTTGGAGCCGGTCTCGACCAGCGCGGTGGCGAGGATCGTCAGCGAGCCGCCGTTCTCGATGTTGCGGGCGGCACCGAAGAAACGCTTCGGCGGGTAGAGCGCGGTGGAGTCGACACCACCGGACAGGATGCGGCCGGAGGCCGGGGCCGCCAGGTTGTAGGCACGGCCCAGACGGGTGATCGAGTCGAGCAGCACGACCACGTCGTGGCCCAGCTCCACCAGTCGCTTGGCGCGCTCGATGGCGAGCTCCGCGACCGTGGTGTGGTCCTCGGCCGGGCGGTCGAAGGTCGAGTGGATGACCTCGCCCTTCACCGACCGCTGCATGTCGGTGACCTCTTCCGGACGCTCGTCCACCAGGACGACCATCAGGTGGCACTCGGGGTTGTTGTGGGTGATCGCGTTGGCGATCGCCTGAAGCACCATCGTCTTGCCCGCCTTGGGCGGGGAGACGATGAGACCGCGCTGGCCCTTGCCGATCGGCGCCACCATGTCGATGATCCGGGTGGTCAGGATGTTCGGCTCGGTCTCCAGGCGCAGGCGCTCCTGCGGGTAGAGCGGGACGAGCTTATTGAAATCGGGGCGCTGCCGCGCCTGCTCCGGGTCCATGCCGTTGACCGTGTCCAGGCGGACGAGCGCGTTGAACTTCTCGCGGCGCTCGCCGTCGCGGGGCTGGCGGACGGCGCCGGTGACGACGTCGCCCTTGCGCAGGCCGTTGCGGCGGATCTGGGCCAGCGAGACGTAGACGTCGTTGGAACCCGGCAGGTAACCACTGGTCCTGACGAACGCGTAGTTGTCGAGGATGTCGAGGATTCCGGCGATCGGGATCAGAACGTCGTCGTCGCCCACCACGGGCTCGTTGCTGTCGAAGCGGTCGCGGCCACGGCGGTTGCGCTCGCGGAACCGGCCGCGGCGGCCGCGACGGTCGTCGTCGTCGCCCACGCCGTGCTGGTCGCTGCGGTCCTGCGGCCCCCGGTTCTGCGGGCCACGGTCACCACGGTCACCGCGCTCGCCACGGTCACCGCGCTCGCCACGGTCACCGCGCTCACCGCGGTCGTTGATCCGCTCGCCACGGTTCTGGCCGGCGTCGGCGGCGCGGGAGTCGGTGCGCTGGTCTCCGCGCTGGTCGCTGCGGTTGTCGCCGCGCTCACGGCGGTCGTTGGTGCGCTCGCCGCGCTCGCCGCGCTCGCCGCGCTCGCCGCCACGGCCGCGACGCTCGCCGCGCTCACGGCGGCTCTCGCCACGCTCGCCGCGGCCCTCGGCCGGGACGGTGTCGATGGTCTGCTGCTCCACGACAGGCTCGGCAGCGACGACGGCCACGGGCTCGGGAGCGGGCGGCGCCTGCTCCACAGCGGGCTCGGCGGCCACGACGGGACGGGAACGTTCCCTGCGGGTGCGCGCCGGACGCTCGACGACCGGCTCGGCCGCGGCTGCGGGGACGGCCACGGCCGGAGTCTCCTTGGCGGTGGCGGGAGCCTGGGCACTCTCGGCGGAGACGCCCTGCTTCTCCTGGATGGCCGCGATGAGCTGGCTCTTGCGCATCCGCCCTGTCCCGCTGATGCCGAGACCGGAGGCCATGGCCTGCAGTTCGGGCAGCACCATGGCGGACAGGCCGGTGCCGGAGCGACGGCGCGGCTTGGCCGCGGGGCGGGTGGGGGTGTCGCCGGACGTCGGCGCCGTGCCGGTGACGTCGGAGAGGAGTTCGGTGGTGTCGCTCACTAATGGGTCCTTCCCAGGGGTCGGGCGTGGCCATGATCAGCCAATCGTCCCGGTGGTGCGATCGACCCGGTGGGACAGACCGGGTCGGGTTGCACGTTGCGATCCTCGACGGCCCATGGAGAGCCGCCGCCACTGTCGGAGAAGGGCTGATCCAGGCCGTCACCATCGAGAATCGCCGACGGTGGGACTTGGAGGACACCCCCCCGGATTGCTACCGGCAACCAGATGTCGAGGTAGATCGAACGCGCATGTCCCCTAAAACGCCGCCTCTTCGTTGCCCCAGCCGAATGTGGAGCATTCGGAGGCGACGGATTCGGGGAGGCCACTGCGGCGATCACGCCTCACGGAGTGAGACATGATGCAGCGATGTGTGGCTGACAAGCACGCACCCAACGCGGGGCACCTGGTGCGGCTATCAGCCTAACATCACCAGCGCACACAGCTATTCCCTGAAGGTCGAGAGATGTCAGCGTGTCTCAAGAGAAACAACGCGGGCACCCCGGGTTTCGACATCCAGTGGCCGGATGTGCCAGTCATTACCCACTTCCGTTGCGATCAAATCCTGCGTATTCACGGTCGAAAACGCAAGAACCGTGGGCCCCGCTCCCGAAACGACCGCGGCGACGCCCGCCCCGCGCAGCCGCCGTACCAGGTCGGCGGTGAGCGGCATCGCGGGCGCGCGGTAGTCCTGATGGAGGCGATCCTCGGTGGCGGCCAGCAGAAGTTCCGGTTCCGGCCTGGCCGTCAACGCCGCGACCAGCAGCGCGGCCCGCCCCGCGTTCGCGGCGGCGTCGGCGTGCGGGACCTCCTTGGGCAGCAGCCCGCGGGCGACCTCGGTGGACAGCCGGTACCCGGGGACGAGGACCACGGGCCTGACGTCGGAGTGCGGGAGCAGCCGTACCAGGTGCGGCGCCCCCGTTTCGTCCGTCCACGCGACGGTGAGCCCGCCCGCCAGGCACGGCGCCACGTTGTCGGGGTGGCCCTCGATCTCGGTGGCCAGCGCGAAGACCTCGTCGTCGGTGAGCTCGGGGAGCCCGGGCCGTGCCCTCGACCGGTGCGCGAGGGCGGAGCCGTCCTGACACGGGGTGCCGGCCAGTGCTCGGGCGGCGATGATCCCGGCGCAGATCGCGGCGGAGGACGACCCGAGGCCGCGGGCGTGCGGGATGCGATTGAGGCAGCGCAACCGGATCCCGGGCGGCTGCCGGAGCCCCATCCGCTCGAAGGTCGTGCGCATCGTGGTGACGATGAGGTGCCCCTCGCCCCCGTCAAGCTCGCCGGCGCCCTCTCCCTCGACCTCGATGACCACGCTCCGGGAGCCGGGGCCCTCCGGAGGCTCGAACAGCTCGGCCTCGACCTCGTCGTGGAGGCCGAGTGCCAGCCCCAGCGTGTCGAATCCCGGGCCGAGATTCGCCGAGGTCGCGGGGACCTGGACGGTCACCTTGCCGCTGATCATAGATCTCCCGGGGCACGGCTCGATGGCGTGGCCATGGCGGACAAGTGGCTTCTCCTATCTGCCCGGTTCTGCGGGATTTCCAAGTGCGATGCCGGGGCGGTCGCGGCGTGCCGGGTTCACCGGGCCCTGCCCCCTGGATCTTCCGCCCATCGTGGCCGGGCGGTTCCTCGTCGTGTTGTCGCCGGTCGCCGCGGAGCGCCACGGCTCCCCGCGCCGTCCCGCGGGGCACCGCCTGACCGGCTGACCGCCCCCTGTCACGGCAGGCTCCGCGGCACCGGATCTAGGCGAGTTCGAGGGCGACGGCCGCGGCGTGCGCGTCGATCGGGATCGTCACCGGGGCGGGAGCGCCGGAGATGGCCCAGTCGGGGTCCTTGAGGCCGTTTCCGGTCACCGTGCACACGACGCGCTGCCCCGGCTCGACCAGGCCCTGACTGTGGGCCTGGAGGAGGCCCGCCACGCTGGCGGCGGAGGCGAGCTCGACGAAGACGCCCTCCTCCTGGGCGAGCAGCTTGTACGCGGCGGCGATCTGGCGGTCGGTGACGGCCTGGATGACGCCGCCGGACTCGTCACGGGCGGCCTCGGCGAGCCGCCACGAGGCGGGGTTGCCGATCCGGATCGCGGTGGCGATCGTGTGCGGGTGGGTCACCGGCGCACCGTTGACGATCGGCGCGGAGCCGCTGGCCTGGAAGCCGAACATGCGGGGCGTCCTCGTCGCGACGCCGTCACCCGCGTACTCGGTGTACCCCATCCAGTACGCCGAGATGTTGCCCGCGTTGCCGACCGGGATGCAATGGATGTCGGGGGCGTCTCCGAGCGTGTCGACGATCTCGAAGGCGGCGGTCTTCTGGCCCTGGAGCCGGAACGGGTTCACCGAGTTGACCAGAGCGATCGGGTAGTTCTCGGAGAGCTTCCTGGTCATCTCCAGGCAGTCGTCGAAGGAGCCCTCGACCTGGAGCAGCCTGGCCCCGTGGACCAGCGCCTGGGCCAGCTTGCCCATCGCGATCTTACCCCGGGGCACCAGCACGGCGCAGGTCAGGCCCGCGCGGACCGCGTAGGCGGCGGCGGAGGCGCTGGTGTTGCCGGTGGAGGCGCAGATGACCGCCTTCGCCCCGTCCTCGACGGCCTTGCTGATGGCCATGGTCATGCCACGGTCCTTGAAGCTTCCCGTCGGGTTGAGGCCCTCGACCTTCAGGTAGACCTCGCAGCCGGTCAGCGCCGACACCCGGTTCGCCGGGACGAGCGGGGTGCCGCCCTCCAGGAGCGTGACGACGGGCGTCGCCGTGGTCACCGGAAGTCGGTCACGGTACTCCTCGATGAGGCCACGCCACGCCCTGGTCATGATTGCTCCTCCCGCGCGCGGCCGATCCGTGCGCGTGCTACCTGCGGTGTTGAAAAGGAGTCTACGGGCAACCTGTTCAGCCTTGGGATGCGCTGTCCACCGAATGGACACCTGGGGCGTCCTGCCTACAGGAAACCCTAAGAATGGGCCGATAGGGTCTGCGGAGCTTGACAGGCCTTGACAAGCGATGGGCCGGACACTTGACGGGCGACGAACCAGACAAGGGGTGCCACATCATGACGGGCGGCGCGGCGGCGGACCTGCCACCGATCCGGCACAACGACTACTCCCCCCTGGACCCGCCCGCGCTCGGCGCGTGGGATCCGGAACTCTCGGTCAGCGTGATCATCCCGGCCCGCGGCGGACAGCACAGGCTCGATCTGGCCCTCGCCTCCCTGGCGGCGCAGACCTATCCGGATCACCTCATGGAGGTGATCGTGGTCGACGACGGCAGCGAACCTCCGCTGCGGCTGCCGGAGATCGTTCCGCGGCACACCAGGCTCGTGCCCACCGACCCCTCGGGCTGGGGCATCGCCCACGCGGTGAACACCGGCGCCGCCCTCGCCGGCGGGCGGATCATCCAGCGCCTCGACGCCGACATGGTCGTCTGCCGCGAGCACATCGAGGCGCTGGCCCGGTGGCACCATCTGGCCGGTTACCTGGTCGCGATCGGCGCGAAGAAGTTCGTCGAGGAGCCGTCGCTGACGGCGGCCCAGGTGCACGACGGTGTGCGCGCGGGCCGGCTGGAGGCCGTCTTCGACCTGGCGGGCGCCCTGCCCAGCTCCACCGAGCAGACGATCTCCCGGACCAACGGCCTGCGGGCCAGCCGCAACCCCTACCACGTGTGCACCGGGCCGACGGTGTCCATGCGGCGCGAGATCTTCCGCGCCGTGGGCGGGGTGGACGCGGAGGTGTTGCGGGGCGAGGACACCGAGTTCGCCTATCGGCTGGCCGCGCACGGCGTGGTCTTCATCCCCGACATGAAGGCCCAGGCCGTGCATCTGGGACTCCCCGCCCAGCGCCGCGACCGGCAGCGGGCGGTACGGGTCGTCGCCCCCTATCTGGCCCACCGGGTACCGCTCCGCCGCGACCTGCGCAAGGACCGCGGCCGCCACTGGCTGGTCCCGTACGTGGAGGTGGTGCTCGGTGCCGAGGGGCCGGAGGAGCAGGTGCGCGAGGCGGTGGGCGCGGCGCTCGACGGGTCGCTCGGCGACGTGGTCGTCACCCTGGTCGCCCCCTGGTCGAAGCTGTCCGCGGAGCGCCGGCCGGTGCTGGACGACCCCCTGTTCGACCTGCGGCTGCTGCGTGAGCACTTCGCCCACGACGAGCGGGTGCGGTTCGCCGACGAGGTCTCCGCGACCCCCGCCCCGATCCCGTTCCGCTACACCGGTCCGGCCTCGGTCCCGCTGGGGCGTGACTCGCTGGAGCGGATGATCGCCGCGATGCAGGACGACCGTTCCGGCATGCTCGTCGTCGATCTCGGCGCCGACGGCGAGGCGACGCTGGAGCGGACCGAGGCGCTGGGCCGGGCGAGACTGCTCGGCGCGGACGACGACGCCGCCGTCGCCGCCGCGGTCAGGGCCACCCACGGTGTGCGGCGCGGCGCGCGGCCGGAGTTCTGGCCCGCCGAGGCGGCGCCCCCCGTTCCGCCCTCGCCCCGCCCGCAGGCTCCGGCCCCCGAACGGAAGAGCGCGCCGCAGGCGGCGAGACAGGGCACCGGGCAGGCCCGGCGGCACCAGGCCCGGGGCGGGTGGAGCACGCTCCTCGGCAGGCTCCGCACCTCCCTCAGGAACTGACCCGTACCGTCGCCGTGGAGGGCGCTCAGGGTCACTCTTCGACAGGGTCGCCCCCGCCCCGAAGGGACTCCCATCGCCGGCGGATTCGACGGTTCAGGCCGCTTCGCCGGCGGCGTGACGCACCGCCCGGGGACCACCGCGCGGCGGACGAGAAGAGAGGATCATGGTCGAGCCTGGGCGCCGTCGACGGTCGGCGAGCCGGAGACCGATGACAGGGCTCCGGGGAGACGGCCACGGCGCGATCCCACCGGTCCCAGTGCAGCTTCCCTAATGGCGCAAACGACCGCGATCAATACAATTCACGAAATATCTCCATGAGGGAGCGGTGTGTGATCGGCTGGACACCAAAGGGTGTTCAAGCTCACATTCCTAACGCCGCACGTATGCACCACTGATATTCAGTCGAACACGGCCGAGCCTGGCACCACCGTGCCGTACCGGGATATCGGCTCCTACCTCCCGCGCGGCGCCGGCGCCGCCGGGAACGAGCGCTGACCGGCGCCGCACGGGAAGGTCGGCGCGGGAAGGTCAGCGGCGGCGGGTGATGGCCCGTTTGACCGAGGAGAGCAGCCCGTACTGGACGACCTTCCTGGCGGCGGCCAGTTCCTTGCGCAGGGTGCCGACCTCGCGCCGCAGCTCGACCGCGCTTTTCCGCCAGCGGCCCGCCTCGTCACGCCACCTGGTCACCTGACCGCGGAGCCGCTCGTTCTCCCCGGTGAGGCGGGCCACCTGAGCCTCGGCCTCGATCCTGGCCCGGTGGGCGCCCCGGCGGCCGACGATGGGGCGGGGCTCGGACGCGAACCCGTAGGTCTCGCCGTCCACCCAGACCACGCCGAAGGTGTCCTCCACGGCGTCGTCAAGGTCCTCTCCCTCCTCCAGCACGATCGCGGCGCGCGCGAACGCGGCGGCGCGCTCCAGCCGCGCCGCGACGATCATCCGCTCCGAGCCCGCTCCGCCCTCGCCGTCCTGTCCCCCCTCGGCCAGGAGCACCGCGACCAGGCCGTAGCCGCCGTCCCCGGCCAGGTCGAGCAGGCGGGCCAGGGTGTCGTCACCGGGCACCCACCCGGCGGGCAACCTGAGCCGGTAGGGGGCGGCGGGACCACCGGCGCGGGGCTGCCGGGAGGCCGCGGACGGGGCGGAGGTGACGGCGGAGGCGGCGGAGGCCTCGTCGACGAAGCGGACCCTGGCCTCGTGGGCGTAGTGGCCGCGGATCAGCACCAGGTCCAGGTCCGGATCCTTCAGGGGGGCGCGCCCCTCCGTGCCGATGCGGTCCCACGGACCGGTGAGGGTGACCGCGACGTCGGGCAGGGTGCCCGCGAGGACGGCGTCGACCGTGGCGCGGACCTCGTCATAGGAGTATCCGGGACCTTCCCGTCCCGTCCCCTCCCCGGGCTCGACGACCACCTCCAGGTACGGCACCTTCCACTGCCTGCTCGGATGGGAGCGGAGCCAGCGGTAGGAGGGGATCCGGTCGGCCACGAACGCGTGGCTGACCCGGTCGATCGGGGCCTTGCCGCGCATGCGCATGGTCGGGCCCAGGTGGAAGGCGCGCGACAGTGGCTCGGGGACGAAGACGGCACCCGCCTGGGCGAGCCGGTAGCCCATCTCGGTGTCCTGGCCGAGGATCAGGTCGGTGTCCATCGGCCCGGCGGCGGCGAACAGCGCCGCGTTGACCGAGGTCGCGCCGCCGACGTGCAGGCTGAACGCGCGGTGCGGGTTGGCGGTGAGGCCGTCGGTGCGCTCGACGAGATCGACCAGCCAGGCATGCGGCTCGGCGGGCTCGAAGAGCTTGGCCAGGTCGTCGGCGGCGGCCACCACCTCGGGAGCGGGCAGCCGGGCCGGCGTGAAACGCAGGTAACCGGTGACCGCCAGATACGGGGCGGCATGGTGCCAGCGCATGTGCGCCTCGACCGACCTGCGGTCGAGAACCACGTCGGAGTCGAGCCAGTGGATCACGTCACCGGTGGCGGCCGACAGACCGGCGTTGCGGGCGTGGGCCCGGCCGGGGGCCGGGCAGACGATCAGGCCGGTGCCCTCCGGGCGGAGTTCGGGCAGGCGCAGCGGCGGGCTGCTGCCGTTGTCGACCACGATGACCTCGGTCAGCGCGGCCGGGTAGGTCTGCACGGCCAGCCCGGCGAGTGCCAGGTCGAGTTTCTCCTGGTCGCCGTAGGCGGGAATGACGACGCTCACCCGGAGCGAGGGCGTCCAGGCCCCCAGGGCGGGCGGTGTGAGGCTCCGGTAGTCGTTACCGGCTATCCGTGCCGTCATCGCGCTTCCAGCATCAGACTCGGGCGGAAACCGCGCCACTGGTTCGACGCGACGCGCAGGAAGTGAGCCAGGGAGAGCCGCCAGGTGTGCTCGGCACCGACCGAACGCCGCAGTACGTAGCCCAGGCCGTGGGTGCGGTAGATGCGCGCCCCCGCGGCGTGCGCGGCCTTCAGCAGCCCGGCGTCGACGCCCCGGGGCAGCGGGGGGAAGCCGCCCGCGTCCCCGAAGGTGTCGGCGGGGAGCAGGATCGTGCCCCCGGCGACGTGCTCGGACCAGACCTCGCTGGCGTAGTCGGTACGGCGGACCGTGGCGTTCAGCGGCTCCAGGTGGAAGAACTCGGCCGCGGTGCCGACGATGTCCGCCCCGGAGTAGGCGCGGGCGAGCAGCAGGTCGGCCAGATGCTCGGGGCCGTACCAGTCATCGTCGTCCCACTTGGCCAGATAGTCGCCCTCCGCCCTGGAGGCGGCCAGGTTGAGCACCTCCCCGAAGGGGGTCTCCTTCGCGGCCTCGACCACCGTGACGGGCAGGGCGCACCCGCGCAGCGCCCGCCTGACCTCCTCGTGCGCGGCGGGCACGCCGTGCAGGCCGAGCAGGACCTCGACCCGTACCCGGCGCTGCCCGGCGATCTGGCCGAGCGCGGCGCCCAGCAGGTGCGGCCGCATGCTGGACATCACGACGCTGACCGTGGGCGGCGTCTCCGCCCTGCCCGTCCCCATCCGGTCGCGGAGCCCGTGGCGGCGTAGTCGCACGCTGTGTTCCTCCCTGCGCAGAGCGGTGACCGACCGGAGGCCTGAGCCGTCGTCCTCCTCGGGTGCCCAGGCCGCGAGCAGGCGGGCCAGCTCGGGATCCACCCAGTCCGGCGAGACGGCGGCGTGCAGCGGCACCCCGGCCGCGGCCAGGCCGGTGACCGCGCCGACCGGAACCTCGGAGGCGGGCCACCGGACGACCAGTCCCCGCAGCGGGCGCAGGCGGGCCACCTCCTCGGCGTCCGGCCGGTCGCCGAGCGGCGAACCGGCCGCCAGCCAGCCCTCACCGGTCCAGGACAGCTCGGCCGTCTCCCCGGCCGCCGACCGCAGGAAGCCCGCCGGTGTGGCGAGAAGGGACGGGGGAAGGGAGATCGACTGCGCGGGCACGACCGAAGGATAGCGAGGTAGGAAGATCCCTTCTCACCACACCTCACACTTGACCCGGGTGATCACCATTAATCACTCACAGCTGTCACACAGGTCACAGAAACCTTGGAATTTCCCATTTCCAGCCATATTTGCACTTGAAGAGCGGATAGCCTCATTTATCTCCCCGTCAATGAACAGGTAATGACAGAGCGGCATGGAAGGTAAGCGCGGATGCCCACGCCCCGAAAACTGACGCTTCTGGCGGCGACCATCGGTCCGGTGGTACTGATCGCGCTGACGCTGCTCGCGGGCACCGATGTCATCTCGGTCACGGCGGCCGTCGTACTCGGCGCGATCGCGACGGTGTTCGCCGTCCAGCTGCTGGCGATCGCGACAGTGCGCAGGGTCGACGGCAAGGCCCTGCGGATCGACGCCCGCGTCAAGCGCTACGAAGCGGAGCTGACCACGGTCAAGGCCGCCACCGAGCGGCTGGACCGGCGGCTGGACGAGATCGTCGAACTGCTCAGGGAGCACGAGCGGAAGCGGGACGAGGACCTGCAGACGATCCTGGTCTCGCTGGGCGAGGACCGGCTGGTCTCCATACCGCAGCGCCAGGAGATGGCGGAGGTGGTCAACGACCTGCTGCCGCGACTGGCCGCCGTGGAGGCGCGGACCGGACAGGCCACCCCGGAGGGAGAGGCGTGAGCGGGGCCGGGCGCGGCGGCCTGGCCGGCCGGAGCGGCGTCCCTCGCGCCGAGGTCGGGCAGAACGACTACGGGCCGCTGCTCCCACCCGACCTGGGCCGGTGGGAGCCCCGGCTCAGGGTGAGCGTGGTGATACCGGCGTACGACTGCCAGGACGCCCTGGACCGCACGCTCGCCTCCCTTGCCGCGCAGACCTACCCCGCGCATCTGATGGGGGTGGTCGTGGTCGATGACGGCAGCGAACCGCCGCTGCGCGTCCCCGAGATCACCCCGGCGGGCACCCTCCTCGTCCGGGTACCGGAAGGCCGCTGGGGGCGGGGCTGGGCCCGTCAGACCGGCGCCGAGGCGGCGGCCGGCGACATCCTGCACTGGGTCGACTCCGACATGATCCTCGACCGGGAGCACGTCGAGGCGCACATGCGCTGGCACCACCTCCTCCCCTACGCCGTCGTGATGGGCGACGTCCGCTTCACCCCCGACGGGACCCGGCCTCGTGCCGGGGAGGTCCTCTCGGCCGTGGAGGCCGGGGACGCGGAGAGGCTGTTCGACGGGTCCGCGCCACACGAGTGGCGGGCGGGCGTGCTGGCGGAGACCCGGTGGCTGCGGGACGCGGGCACCGGGGCCTACCGGCTCCACTCGGGGGCCAGCACATCGGTCCCGGTGGCACTGCTCCGCTCGGCCGGCGGCGTGAACACCGCGTTGAACATGGGCGAGGACACCGATCTCGGCTTCCGCCTCGCGCAGGCGGGCGCGGTCTTCATCCCCGACCCGCAGGCCCGCGGCTGGCACCTCGGCCCGTCCACGGTCATGCTCAGGGAGAAGGAGGTGCACCGGCACAACTGGTCGGTGCTGCCCGACCTCATCCCCGATCTGCGCTGGCTGCGCACCCACCCGCGCAGGACCTGGCTGGTGCCGTACGTGCACGTCGTCGTCGACGTCGGCGGCGCCCGCTACGAGGACGTGCGGGCGAGCGTGGACAGCGCGCTCGCGGGCACCCTCGTCGACGTCGCCGTCACCGTGGTCGGGCCCTGGGCCCGGCTCCCCGCCGGCCGCCACCCCTCCCTCGACGAGCCGCTGCTCGATCTGCGTCTGGTGCACAACCTGTACGCGCATGAGCCACGGGTCTCCTTCGCCGAGGAGGCGCCCGCCGGCTCGGCACCCGCGCCGTTCCGCCTCACCTTCCCCGCCGGGTGGGCACTCGGCGCCGACAGCCTGGCCGAGCTGGTGAAACTCGCCGAGAGCGAGGGGTACGGGCTGCTGAGCGCGGTGCTCGACGAGGGGGCCGACGGGGTCAGGGCGGCCAGGTTGGAGCGCACCGCCGCCTTCGCCAGGGCGGCGCTGGTGACCGGAGGCACTCCAGAGGGTGACATCGGCGGTGACATCGGCGGTGACATCGACGGTGACATCGACGATGCCGTCCACAGGCTTTTCGGCTCCCTGTGGGTGAGTGCCGCCGAGTTCGGCGTGACGACCGCCGGGGAGGCGGAGCCCGTCGCCGGGGACCCCGCGAAGTGGCGGGCCGAGAGCACCCGGTGGAAGCGCGAGGCGGAACGGCTGCGGGGCGAGGTGGAGAGCCTGCGCGCCGAGACCGAGCGGCTGCGGACGGAGGCCGGGCGCGCCCGGAACGAGCGGCGGCGTGGCCCCCTGGGGGGGATCATCCCGACGACCAGGCGGCAGACGGCTCCGCGCCGGGGGAAGAGCGGCTGATGTCCCTGCTGATCGATCTCGTCCGGGCCGCCGGGGAACGGAACGGCAAGCGACGCGTACTCGTCTACTGCGCGGGCTTCGAGACACTCGGCGAGCTGGAGTCGTACGGGGCGATGGACCTCGACGGCGACCTCGACGGCATCCCGCGTCCGGAGGAGGGCGCCGCGGAGATCCTGGTGCTCGCCCGCACCCCGACGGACCTCCGCAGGGCCGCGAGCCTGCAGTCACTGCTGGCCATGGCCACCCGGGTGGTCGTCGCCGTGGAGGAGACACCGCACTGGTACACCGCGCCGGTGCCCTCGCCCACTCCCGCCCACCGCTGGCGGTCGCTCGTCGAGCTCCGGGTCCACCAGCCGGAAACGCCCGCCTGGGTGATCGAGGCGCGGTTCTCCAAACCGGCGCCCGCCGGGCGGACGCTCGCCGCGGCCGCCAGGGCGTTCGCGGGACACCGGATGGACGCCGTCGCCGCGCCCGTCGCCGGTCTGGCCGGCCCCGGGGCGGCCCACTGGCGTCCCGGCGACCCGAACGCGGCCGCGGCTCCGCCCGAAGGGCCGGTCCCCGACAGGTTCGGCGCCCGCGGCGCCGACCTGGTCGTGCGCGCGGTCGGCGAGGCGCCGCCGCCCTGGTCCGGCGACGAGGACCCGGCGGACCGCCCGGTCGCCGAGCTGATGAGCTGGGAGCGGCTCGGCCGCCCCGGCGGCGGCAGGATCCTCCAGGCCGGTCTCGGCGACCTGTCAGAACCCCGGACCGTCCCACCGGTCGACGACCGCTCGGTCAACCCCATGGGCTTCGTCACCGTACCGTCCCTCGGCACCGCCGATCTGTCCGTGGAATCCGGCCGCTGGGCGATCACCTGCGATGGCCGGACCCTCACCGCCTTCGCGGCCTCCGGCGCCGTCACGGACGTGGACGTCAACCGGATCAGGCAGGTCAGAGGGGTACGGGTGGACTGGCGGCGCGGCCACAGCGGCCCGGTGGCCGCGCTCCGCGTCGTCACCGGGCTGGCGGCGGCCGGGGTGCCGCTGGTCTCCGAGGCCGTGCCGCGCTGGGCGGGCGCCCTCGGCCCCGAGCTGGCCAGACTGATCACCTCGGTCGACGAGCCCGTGCTCAAGGACGACCTGGAGCGCGAGGAACACAGCATCCGGCTGCGCCGCGAGGCGCTGCGCGGCCACGGCGTCCGCGCCCGCTGGGAACAGCTCGGTGCCCCCGCGAGGCCCTCGCAGCCGGTCTCGGTGCTGCTCGCCACCCGCCGCCCGGAGATGGTGGGCTTCGCGTTGGAGCAGCTGGCCAGGCAGCGCGGCGCCGAGTTCGAGGTGATCCTCGCCCTGCACGGCATCCCGGCGACGCATCCCGGCGTGGCCGGGGCGCTGGCCTCCTTCGAGCGGCCGGTCACCGTGTTCGAGGCGAGCGAGGAGAGCGTGTTCGGGGCCGTGCTGAACGAGGCCGCGGCCAGGGCGTCGGGATCGTTCCTGCTGAAGATGGACGACGACGACTGGTACGGGCCCGACTTCGTCTCCGACCTGCTGCTGGCCCACTCCTACTCGGGGGCCCAGGTGGTGGGCATGGTCCCGGAGTTCGTCTACCTCGCCTCGATCGGGGTGACCGTCCACCGCGAGCAGGTCACCGAGCAGATCACCAACTTCATCGCCGGAGGGACCATCTTCGCCGAACGCTCCGCCTTCGAGGCCGTGGGCGGCTTCCGTCCCCTGCCCGGCACGGTCGACGCCCAGTTCCAGCACGCCGTACAGGCCGCGGGCGGGCAGATCTACCGCACCCAGGGCCTGGGCTACATCCTGCGGCGCGGCAACGTCGCCGACCACACCTGGCGCGAGCCGATCGGCACGTTCCTGCGACGGAACAAGCGCCAGTGGCGCGGCTTCCGGCCCAGCGCGCTCATGGAACTCCCCCCGGAGGCCCCGTGAACACGCCGCGCGCACCGCGGGTCCCGGCCGGGGAGCCCACGGACACACCGAACACACCGGACGCACCGGACGCACCGCCGGTTCCGGCCCAGGCCGCCGCGCCGCGGATTCCCGGCAACGACTACGGGGTGCTGCCGGCGCCCGCCCTCGGCGCGTGGGAGCCGCGCCTGCCGGTGAGCGTGGTGATCCCCGCCAGGGGAGGGCAGGACAGGCTCGACCTCACCCTGGCCGGGCTCGCCGCCCAGACCTACCCCGCTCACCTCCTTGAGGTGATCGTCGTGGACGACGGCAGCGCGCCCCCGCTCCGGCTTCCCGAGATCGCCCCCGAACGCACCCGGATCGTTCCCGGCGCCCCCGGCCGCCGGGGCATCGCCTGGGCCCTGGAGACCGGCACCGCCGTCGCGGACGGCGAGGTGATCCACCGGATGGACGCCGACATCGTCTCCTACCGGGAGCACGTCGAGGCGCACATGCGCTGGCACCACCTGGCCGGCTACCTGGTGGTGCTGGGGACGCTGCGCTTCACCGCCATGACGGGCACCCCGCCCACCCCCGCCGAGGTCCAGATCGCCGTGGCCAAGGACAAAGCGGACTCCCTCTTCACCGAGGATCCCGAGCATGGGCACGACTGGATCGCCGAGCTCGTCGCCGCGCACCGCGGCTTCCGCGACGCGCCCAACTCACTGCTGCACCGCGTCCACGTGGGCGCGACGGTCTCGCTGCCGGCCGCCCTGCTGAAGGAGGCGGGAGGGCTGGACACCTCCCTGCGGCTCGGCGAGGACACCGAGCTGGGCTACCGGCTCACCCAGACGGGCGCGGTGTTCGTCCCCGACGCCGAGGCGCTGAGCTGGCACCTGGGCACGACGACCGCCATGCGCAGGCCCGCGGACGTCAGGCGGCACAACGACCCGTTCATCGCCGACCGGGTCCCCTACCGGCGCCACCTGCGCACCGACGCGGGCCGGCAGTGGCTGGTCCCCTACGTCGACGTCGTGGTGGACGCCCGAGGCGCCTCCTTCGAGGACGTCAGGGCGAGCGTCGACGGGGCACTGGCCAGCAGCCTGCCCGACGTGCGCGTCACCCTGGCCGGGCCGTGGGCGTCACCCGCGGGCGAGCGTCATGGAGCCGCGGGCGGGCCGCTGGACGACCCGCTGCTCGACCTGCGGCTGTTGCGCGGCCAGTACGCCCACGACGGCCGCGTCTCCTTCGTCGAGCGGGTCCCGCCGACCTCGGCTCCCGCGCCGTTCCGGCTCGTCTGCCCGGCCGGCTGGGTGCCCGGGACCGAGTCGCTGGCCATGCTGGTCGAGCGGGCGGAGCAGGACGACGAGGGCCTGCTGCTGGTGGCGCTGGACGAGGACGAGTCAGGGGTCCTGGCCGCCCGCCTGGAGCGGACCTCCGCCGTGGCGAGGGCGAGGCGGGTGGCCCGCGAGGACGAGCCGCTCGACGACGTGATCGCCGAACTGCACGGCGCGACCTGGCTGGACGCGGAGTCCTGGCGGCTGCGGCCGGCGGCGCACGCCTACCCCTACTGGGCCACGAACCGCAACCGGGAGGCCGTGCGCTGGCGTGCGGCGGCCGAGTCGCGGGCCCGGGAGGCCGAGCGGGCCCAGCGGCAGATCGCCGCGCTCAAGGCCGAGCTCAAGGAGTTGCGCGCGGTGGCCGCCAAGGGCCGCCGCGACACCGCCAGGTGGAAGGAGAAGGCCGAACAGCGCCGCCTGGAGGCCGTCGCCCTGCGCCAGGCCCGGCAACGCTCCCTGCTCGGCCGCGCCGCCCGCGGTCTCCGCAGGCTCACCGAGGGCTCCTGACGGCCTTCCCCCGCACCGGGACCCCGGCCTGCCCGGATCGCCTGGACCGGATCCGTGAAGATCACGGTCCAGGCGGCCCTGCGCGGATCGCGGGAAGGTCCCGAGGGGGCCGTTCTCAGCCGGGCACGGGGCGGTAGCGGGCGCCGACGGCACTCTGCAGCGTCTTCACCACGGTGCCGCGGGACTTGCGCGCCGCCAGCCAGTCGAGGAAGGGGTTCAGCCGCTCGGGAGTCACCGAGTAGAGCCCGCAGCGGTCGCAGACCCGGTGGAACACCAGCGGGACCAGGCCGCCACCGCTCTTCTCCGCGTTGAGCACCTGCTGTTTCATGTGCCGCAGCAGGGTGTCCTCGCGGACGGAGCTCGGCGTGCGGATCTCGTAGCGGTCCTTCGGGCGGGTGGTCTCGCTCGCCGGGCAGCCGGGGCACTTCCACTCCCTGAGCCCGCCGACCGAGCGGGCCGCGTCGTAGCCGCACCGCCTCGCCACCGCCTTGGCGTCGGAGTCGACCGCGCCGAACGGGTAGGCGAGGGTGGCCGGCCGGTACCCCCACGCCACCAGCCTCCTGCGGTCGTCGCAGATCTGCCCCTCCTGCTCGCTCTGGGTCAGCTCGGTGAGGCGGACGTGGGTCAGCGTGTGACCGCCGATCTCGTGGCCCTTCCCGGCTATCGCGGCGAGGTGGCGACGGGTCAGCTTGAGCTCGTCGCCGATGGTGTCGGTGTTGATGTAGAACGTTCCACGCATCCCGCGTCTCTCCAGCATGCGGGCCACGGCCAGGTGCGTGGAGTCACCGTCGTCGAAGGTGAGCGAGACGACGGTCTCCACCTTCTTGACGGGTTTCGCGGACTTCGCCTGACCGACCTGTCCCGGCGCCATCGCGATGGCCAGCGCCACCGCCGGCACCACCACCAGGCGAACGATCTTCACGGTGAACTCTCCTTCCGGGAGGCGTGGGCGCCCCAGGAGGCTGGGAGTCGTACGGGCGCGGACGATCACCGCGAGGAGGACGGCGAAGTCATTCAGCGAACCAGGCACACGGGAAATCACTATATAAGCCCATCGGGCCAACTAAATGATCTACCAGCAAACTCCCAGGAAGCCGATGCCGACCCGGCATGGCCCGGCCCTCTTCCGGACGCCGGCCGAGTCCGCCGGTCGGATCGGTCCCCATGGCACGCGACGGCCGGCGCGCCGTTCCCGCCACCGGAAAGATCATTGGTTCGGGATCGGACAGACGGGCGGGCCCTGCCGGCGCTCTCGAGGTCAGCGCCCGTTCTCACGGGAAGGACGGCTGCGATAGACCTGGGTCTCGATGTTCAAACTCATCTCGCATTCCGCGCCGAAGTAGAAGTCCTGCGCCTCCTTGAAGACCTCCTCGACACCTCTCTGCGCACGCACAAAGGACAGGAGTCCCCAGGCGTCCGCCCGCCCGATACGGATCTCATCCGGGCCGAAGGCCGGTTGCGAGCCTCCCGTGTTGCGCACCGTCGTCGAGAAACGGCGGACAGGTTCGAAGCCGAACTGCTCGGCACGTCCCGGCAGGTCGGTCAGGAACGTGCGATCGCCGGCGTAGTTGCGGTTGTGCGTCTCGATCATCCTACGGATCACGTCGGGACCACGGAAGCTGTCATCGTTGACATCGACCACGTACAGGAGTCCGCCCGGCCGCAGCACCCGCCGCATCTCAAGCAGGGCCAGGTCCGGACTACGAAGGTGAACGAACACGAAGTTCGCCGTTATCACGTCGTGTGACGAATCGGCTTCACCCGTGGCGTAAGCGGTGCCCTCGCGGAACGTGATTTCCGGAAAGCTCGACCGGGCCCTGGCGAGCAGCTGAGGTGAGGGCTCCACCCCCCGCACGCGATACCCGGCGAGCGGCTCCTCCCGCGCGACCGCCGCCAGGTACTCCCCGGGCCCGGTGCCGATGTCGAGCAACGAGGCGGGCGCGGACGGGAACGGCGTCGACGCCAGACGCGACCGCTGCTCGGCAGCCATCAGCCGGCCCTGCGCGGTCAGGCGCGGCATCTCGGCCTCAATGGACAGCGGCTCCAGATAGTGGTTCTCGGCCCCGAGGCGTTCGGCCGCCAGCACGTCGCCGCGCCCGCTCTCCACCAGAAACCGGACGAGCGAAGGGACGGAGATCCGACTGCCGCTGGGCGCCGGTTCCTTGTCCAGGGCCCGGTTCTTGAAATAGAAATCCTCTACGGCCTCTTCTCCTTCCACTGTCATCACCGTGCGCACATCGTCAGCGGAACCGATGTCGGCGTGCCTGACGAAATTCCGCCTGGTGTACCGATCGATAAGGTTACGGTGCTGCCCCCTGACGAGAAGGAAAAAGCGGTCCGGCCGCAGCGACTCGCAGATCTGGCGCAGCATCGAGGTACCTATGCGTTCACTGACATGACGCCCCCGATGCTCGGCGAGTTCAACTCGCTTGCCGATCCGAACCGTCAGCCCGTCCACTTTCTGCAGTTCCAGAGCGGACAGCTCAGGCGCCCCCGGCTCATAAAGATAAGCCGATATCACGGCGATGATCTCTCCGTTGAGCATGGCGCCCAGGTGAAGGCCCTCCGGGTCCTTCTCGTGGTTCACCATCTCCTCTCCCCAGCCTTGTTCGGTCGCGAACACATGCCGCCGGAGCCCGAGAATCATCTCGCTGTAGTCGTTCCAATTCAGCCAGCGCGCTTGGATCTCACTGCTGTTTCCGGTCACCGAACGCCTCCTAGTGAATTCATGGCCGATTCACAGAAATTCCATGGTTTTTCAAAGCCGACCGGTCGCGGATCGGGGACCGGCCGGCGCGTTCGCCTCTTTCAGCGAGCCGGACGCCCGGCCTCGGCGAGCACTCATTCAAACCCCCCGCCCGAACTTCGGGTGGGCGTGGCCTATCCGGGCCGCCGTGACCCGCCGCGCCTCCAGCAGGTACTTGACCTCTCGGTCCATGATCAGCCCGCTATGATCACGACGTTACGAACGGCTACTTGCGGCTGACTTGCAACTCAACGATCCGGCACTCAACGCCCTGCCGGTCGTCCCGATCTCCCTGGACACGGCGAAGAGCCGGGGGGCGTATATGGACCTGTGTCGCGCCGAGATTCACGATCTTGGCCGGAGAAAGGGCGGAGACCCACTCGGCACATGTCGTATGAGGGCGCGAGGCGTCCAGTCGGCGCTGGAGGCACGCTACCCGCCGACGAACTTCGAGACGGCGCGGATCGCGGGCGAGGCGAGGACGGTGACCGGCCGCGGCGGCCTCACCTCGTCGGGTACGCCGTGTTCACGGCCAGGCGTGTCCTTGTCGAACCGCCGGGCCGGGAGCCGTTTCCTACGGCACCCGCAACCGCTTCCGGCTCAGCGCGATGATCTGGGCTCTGCGGATCCAGCCGGCCGGGGCATGTCGCGCGCCGGCCGGTTCACGGATCTCGCGCTCATCAACCGTTTCGTGCGGCGTCCGCCCGGACGGAGGCCACGACACTGCCCCACCGGGCCTTGACGGTACGTCTCGTCTGACCGCTCGAAAAGGAATGGAGCACTAGGAAGCGTCCTCTCCCTCGACGCGCATGACGCTCACCACGTCGCGGACGATGTCCAGCTCGCGCAGGCCCTCGATGGTGGCCGAGAGCGCGGCGTCGCTGGCCCGGTGGGTGACCAGCACGAGCTGGGCGTCCGCGCCGTGGCCCTCCTGGCGGACGGTCTGGATGGAGACGTCCTGCTTGGCGAACATGTCGGCGACCCTGGCGAGCACGCCGGGCTTGTCGGCGACGTCCAGCGAGACGTGGTAGCGCGTGACGGTCTCGCCCATCGGGTGCACGGTCAGGTCCGCGTAGGTGGACTCCTCCGAACCCCGGGTGCCCGCCAGCACGTTGCGGGCCACGGCCACGATGTCGCCCAGCACCGCGCTCGCGGTCGGCGCGCCGCCGGCGCCCGCGCCGTAGAACATGAGCTGGCCGGCGGACTGCGCCTCGACGAACACGGCGTTGTACGCCTCGCGGACCCCCGCCAGCGGATGCGTCCGGGGGATCATCGCCGGGTGCACCCGTACGCCGAACGACCTGCCGTCCTCCGAGCGGGCGCAGATCGCCAGCAGCTTGATGACGTAGCCCATGGCCTTGGCGCTGGCCACGTCCGCCGCGGTGATCTCGGTGATGCCCTCGCGGTGCACGTCGGCGGCCGTCACCCGGCTGTGGAAGGCGATCCCGGCGAGGATCGCGGCCTTGGCCGCGGCGTCGAAGCCCTCCACGTCGGCGGTGGGGTCCGCCTCGGCGTAGCCCAGCGCCTGGGCCTCCCCCAGCGCGTCGGAGAACGAGGCCCCGGTGGAGTCCATCTTGTCGAGGATGTAGTTGGTGGTGCCGTTGACGATGCCGAGCACGCGGTGGACGTGATCCCCGGCGAGCGACTCGCGCAACGGGCGGACCAGCGGGATCGCGCCCGCGACGGCGGCCTCGAAGTAGAGGTCGGCGTTGCCGGCCCTGGCCGCGGCGTGGACCGTCGCGCCGTCCTCGGCGAGCAGCGCCTTGTTGGCCGTGACGACGGACTTGCCGCTGTTCAGCGCGGCCAGGATGAGCGCCCTGGCCGGCTCGATCCCGCCGATCACCTCGATGACGATGTCGATGTCGTCCCGGGTGACCAGGGCCTCGGCGTCGGTGGTGAGCAGGGCGGGGTCCACCTCGGCGTCCCGCCTGCGGCCCAGGCGCCGCACGGCCACCCCGGCGAGCTCCAGCGGTGCCCCGATGCGTGCGGCGAGGTCGTCGGCCTGCTCGTGCAGGAGCCTGACCACCTGGGAGCCGACGACTCCGCACCCCAGAAGTGCGACTTTCAGCGCCATACGATCACGCCCCCCTCTCGCCCACGCCACGCACGGGTTTCTCGTCCGCTCCTGGTCGTTTCACAGCTGTCCTCTCAGCAGGTCGTCCTCGGTCTCCCTGCGGACGATCACGCGGGACGCCCCGTCCTTGACCGCGACCACGGCGGGCTTGGGGAGGTAGTTGTAGTTGTTGGCGAGCGAGCGGCAGTAGGCGCCGGTGCCCGCGACGGCGACCAGGTCGCCGGGAGCCAGGTCGCCGGGGAGCCACAGGTCGCGCACGACGATGTCGCCGCTCTCGCAGTGCTTGCCGACCATCCGGGAGAGCATCGGCTCCGCGGCGCTCTCCCTGGAGGCCAGGCGCGCGGTGTACTCGGCCCCGTAGAGGGCGGTGCGGAGGTTGTCGCTCATGCCGCCGTCGACGCTGACGTAGGTGCGCAGCCCCTCGACGTCCTTGATCGTGCCGACCTCGTAGAGCGTCACCCCGGCGAGCCCGGCGATGCCCCTGCCGGGTTCGACGGTGAGCTTGGGCACCGGCAGGCCGGCGTTCCCGGCCACCTTGCTGACGATCTCCCGCAGGCTGTCGGCGATCTCCTTGACGTCGAGCGCGACGTCACCGTCGACGTAGGGGATGCCGTAGCCACCGCCGAGGTCGAGCTCGGGCAGCACGACGTCGTGCTCGTCCTTGATCTGCACCAGGAGCTTGGCCAGGCGGCCCGCGGCCACCTCGAACCCCGCGGTGTCGGTGATCTGGGAACCGATGTGGGAGTGCAGGCCGACGAGTTCCAGCTGGGGCAGGGCGAGGATCCGCCTGGCCGCCTCCGCCGCCGCGCCGGAGCTCAGCGAGAAGCCGAACTTCTGGTCGTCGTGGGCGGTCGCGATGAACTCGTGGGTGTGGGCCTCGACGCCCACGGTGACCCGGATCATCACCTGGGGGCGCCTGCCGTACTTGTCCGCGAGGAAGCCCAGGCGGGCGATCTCCTCGAAGGAGTCGGCCACGATGTGCCCGACACCGGCCTCGACGGCCCTCTCCAGCTCGGCGAACGACTTGTTGTTGCCGTGCATGGTGATCCGCTCGGGCGGGAATCCGACGCTGAGCGCGACGGCGAGCTCGCCGGCGCTGCACACGTCGAGGCCGAGGCCCTCCTGCATGATCCAGCGGGCGACCTCGCGGCACAGGAACGCCTTGCCCGCGTAGTGGACCTCGCCCCCGGAGAACGCGCCGGCGTAGTCGCGGCAGCGGGAGCGGAAATCCTCCTCGTCCACCACGTAGAGCGGGGTGCCGTGCTCGGCGACCAGGTCCCTGACGTCCACGCCACCGATCGTGATCGAGCCGTCGGCTCGGCCCGACGTTCGCGGCCAGATGGTCGGGTCGAGCGTGTTCAGGTCGGCGGGTGCGTGCGGAGGGCGCTCCTCGGGCAGCACTTCGGCATGCCGGTCACCGGCGGGATGGGCGAATCGACTCACCCGATCGAGGCTATCGGACCCGGTGATCCCCCTGAGACGATTGCCCACCTATCGAGACGCGATCGCCCTCGAACACGCGAACTTTTTACGTTATTGACCACTTTGGCGACATATTTTAATGTCGCGTCGCGACAAGATCTCAGGAGACCCGCTCGGCGGGAGCTCCCCAGGTGTTACAGGACGCCACCGTGCCGCCCTCCTGGCCGCGCCGCATCCACTCGGCGCTGCTGGCGCCCGAGCCGTGCGACTGCCGGTAGCCCGCCTCCGTGCCGTCCTCGACGCCGGAGTCGCGTCCGGCGAAGCCGCGCAGGCTCTCCAGCCGGCGCGGCGTGGCGACGCGCAGCGTCGCCGCCGCCAGGCAGTCCGCCTGGAGTTCCAGCCGCCGCGACCACGCCTCGTCGAAGGCCTCGGAACCTCTCTGGTCGGCGATCCCGCTGACCTCCTGGACGTGGTGGGCGTACTCGTGGGCGAGCGTGAACATCATCGGGAAGGCCCGTTCGTCCTCGACCAGCACGTTGACGACGCGAGAGTCGGGACAGTAGATCCCGGCCCAGTCGTAGTCGTCGATCCCGCACGCGGCCGCCTCGGGGGCGGCGATCAGCCGTACCTCCTCCGGCGGTGCGTAGTCGATGCCCGCCTTCGCCAGGGTGTCCGCCCACATCCGGTCCAGGCATCCGGCGAGGGCCTTCAGCGACGTGCGGGCGTCGGCGTCGAGGTCTCGCGGGAGCGTGCCGCAGCGGGCGTCGATCGGTCCCGTCTCCTCGTACAGGCGATGCGTCGCCGCGGCCGAGCGGGGCGAGCCCGGCGCGGTTCCGAGGAGCTCGCGCAGGTCGCCTCCCAGATAGGCGAGCCCGCCGAGGATCACCGCGAAGGCGAGGAACATCGGCAGCACCCGACGGATCATCCCGGGGCGGCGCGGCTCGTACGCCTCCCAGTCGCGAGGACCGCCCATTCGCCGCTCTCCTGATCCTTTTGATCTTCTTTGAGAGGGTTTATCACAACCTGTCAGGGGCCGTCTCGCCAAGCGCCGCCAGCGCCTCGGCCAGCACGTCCCGTACCGCCCGCGCCAGGCGTACGCGGGCGGTGTGCAACTCCGACGGCTCCTCGTCACCGGCGGGGAGCGCGGCGGCCCCCTCGAAGGCGTCGTGGTAGGCCAGGGCCAGGTGCTCGGCGTAGGCGGCCCATCCGGGATCCCGGCTCACCCGCCTGCCGTGCACCTCGGCCAGCGACCTGAGCACCGCCCTGTCCCTGCGGTCGTCGAGCAGTTCGGGCCTGAAGTTCCCGCCGACACCCAGCTCCGCCGCCCAGCGCTGCACGGCGACCGCCCGCGCGTGCGCGTACCTGACGACGAACCCGGGGTTGGCCCACGTCCTGGGGAGGTCGTCCCACGGGGACGTGCCCGTGACGGGTGGAACGGGCCCGCCGATCTCCGTGACGAGCTCGCCGGGCACGGACACCGCGATCTCCAGGAAACCGCCGGCCAGCACCCGGACGGCCGCGATGCCCGGCAGCGCGCGGAGCCGGCCGGCCGTCCTCTCCGGGTCCTCTCCCCGGCGCAGCGCGGCCGGGGAGAGGTAGATCGCCTCCCCGGCCCACGTCCCCTTGGGGATCGGCGGCAGGCCGAGGACCTCACCGAGCGCGCCTGGCCTCATCGGATCAGCCTAGGGTCCGGACGTACGCGCTCAGATCAGCGCGTGCGGGTCGGCCGGGCCGTAGTCGACGAGCTGGGCCGAGCCGAGCAGCCAGCGGTCGCGGTCACGGAGGCAGACGTAGCCGAAGCGGTCCGCGGAGAAGACCTTGATCCCGTCCGCGCGGCACTGGCGCATCAGCACGTCGGCCCAGTTCTCCGAGACGTCGGCGAAGCCGATGCCGCGCAGCACCGCACGGCGGGCCAGCAGGGTGGCCCCCGCGACGTCGGGAAGGTAGGAGTACTCCGCCGAGGGCTGGCGCAGCACCGTCGCCGCGACGTCGCGCAGGTGGGCGTAGTAGGCCGCCTTGCCGACGATGTCGGCGCTCGCGAACAGGAACGCCCGGCTGAGATCGGTCAGGTAGTGCTCTCCGTACCGGTCACGGGCGTCCATGACCGCCACCAGGTCCCCCTGGCACAGGTCGAGGGCGCGGTTGAGCATGCCGCCCGTGGTGAGGCCGGGGTCGGGGCGGCGTACCGTGACGTGCACCTGGTCGGGCAGCGCGGCACGGGCCCGCGCGGCGGCGTCCGGGACGTCCGAGAGCAGCACCAGCTGGACGACGCCCTTCTGCGGCGCGACCTGGGCCAGCGTGTAGTCCAGGTCGCCCCGGTCGATCATGATCACCGAGATGTTCAGGGTGGCCCGGCCGCTGGGCAGGCCGATCGCGTCCAGCAGATCGTCGACCTTGTTGGTCATCGTGCCCGAGGCGTACGCCTGGCGGAGCGCCAGGTGGGCCCGGCGTGGGTCGGGCTCGCTGCCGATGGAGGTTCCGCAGGCGGCCAGCTCGGCCATCCGCCAGGGCTCGGTGCCCGGCGGGCAGTCGACCGCGACAGGCCAGCGGTAGGAGGTGAGCACGTCCGGATACGACAGGTGCCCGGGGAGCAGTTCCTCCAGCGAGAGCACCCGCTCGAACCGGTCCCCGGCCAGCGGCAGCGGGTTGTGCACGCGCGGCTGGATCGCGAAGGGCAGGATTCCCAGCGAGGGCGCCCGGCGGCCGGGCTCGGGCTCCTGGGCCGCCAGCGCGGCGCCCCAGGCCCCCACGGACTTGGGCAGCGCGGTCACCACGTGCTCGAACAGCCTGGCCGCGGCGACGAATCCGGCGACCTCGCCCCCGGTATGCCAGAAGACCGTGCGGATGCCCCGCTCCGCGCACCAGGACAGCAGGGCGCGCAGCCCCTGGCCCGGCTCGCGCAGCTCCGGTGCCCACGGCCCCTCGGTCACCGACTCGACCAGCAGCAGGTGCGGGACCTCCGCCGCCAGCACCCGGGCGAAGTCCTTGGGCGTGAAGCCGGTGCTCTGGCGCCACTCGTAGCGCAGCAGTGCCTCGCCGTGCGGCGTGGCGATCACGGCGGCGGTCAGGTGCGGGCGGGTGTTCGGCCCGGTCGGGACGCGAAACGGCTTGAGCTTGACCGACCTGCCGCCGACGGTCCTGACGGAGCTGGTGGCCTGGAAGGACGCGCCGGGCACCACCGCCTTGTCGCCGCTCTTGCGCGGCACCGGCTGGCGCTTGGGAGCGGTCGGGCGTTTGGCGGGCTTGGCCGCCCCGCGCAGGCCACGTGCCAGCCGCACCGGGTTGCTCTTGCCCGTCTTGATCGCGTCGCCGAGCCGGGACCAGCGGGCCACCTGCACCGAGGAGAGCTTCCACCTGGCCACCTCGGCCTGGTAGCGCTGCTCCGCCAGGTCCTTGCGGAGCTTCTCCTCGGCCGCGTTCGCCGCCTCCAGCCGCTCCTCGGTCTCGCTGAGCAGTTCTCGCACCCCGCGTAGTTCTTCGGTCACCCGCTCCGCGTCAGCGATCTTGGCCTGTGCCGCGTCAAGCAGACGGGCCAGCTCGGAAGCCCTTTCCGCGTGGGCCACCGCCTCCCGTAACGCCTGTCGTGTGCTTTCGAGTTGGTCGCCCGTCACGCCGTCCTCCGTTTCCTCAGCCGGGCGAAAGGATACCCTTTGCTCAATCGCGACATAGAGGAGTCAGCACGGTGCAGTGGCCGACGTTCAATGTGAGGCCGTACGTCTGCGGCGGCATCGGGCACCTCGACGAGGCGGTCCTGGAGACGCTGCGCGGGGCGGGACCGCGGGTCGGGCCCGCCGTCCAGAACCGGCACGCGACCCTGTTCAGCTCCTCCCCGCTGCCGCCCTACCGGCGGGACGAGCACAGCTGGGCCTTCGCCTGGGGGGAGCGCAAACCCGGCGGGGCGGCAGCGGGGAAGGCGCGGTGGATCACCGTGGCCGAGACCTACGAGACGCCCGGCCTGATCGACGACGGCGAGCGGATCACCCTGCACGCCGGCGGCCTCGGCCTCGTGGACGTCTACTACCTGTTCCGCGGCGGGGCGCTCTACTTCTCCTCGCTGCTCGAACCGCTGCTCTCCCTGGCGCGCACCCCGTACGAGATCAACTGGGACGCCTGGGCCTCGATCATCCAGCTCACCTTCCCGCTGCGCGACGACACCCCCTACACGCAGGTGAAGCGGCTGGCCGGGGCGAGCGCGCTGGTCTTCGACCGGGCGTCGGGCCGGATCTCCGTCGAGCGGATGCTGCCCCGGTGGCTGCGCGAGGAGCCGTACGAGGCGGGAAGGACCGCCGGGGAGATCCTGGAGATCCTGCACGAGGTCTACAAGGAGCTCGACGGGCGCCCGCTGCTCGTACCGGTCAGCGGCGGCTACGACTCGCGGCTGCTCTGCTCGGTGGCGGTGGCCCGCGGCGCCGACGTGGAGTCGTGGACGACCAGTCCCGACGACGGCACCGACACCGACATCGTCTTCGCCAAGGCGATAACCCGCGAGCTGGGCGTGCGCCACCGGGTGATCCCCCAGGACGCCGCCGCCTATCCCGACGACGCGCTGGCCGCGGCACGACGGCTGGAGTTCCTCACCCCGCACCACGCCTGGTACACCCCCTTCGCCCGCGAGGTGCACCGGGCCGGGCGGACCCTGGTCGACGGGCTGGCCGGGGGGCCGCTGCTGAAGAACTTCATGGTCAGCGGGGCCGCGCTGGAGGCCTCCGACCAGGCCGGGCGCAAGGCCGCGCTGCTCGGCTCGCTGGCGCTCGGCTCCCCCTCCACGTCCTTCCTGTCGGAGCGGGCGCAAGAGTGGATCACCGACAGCGTCGGGCACGCCTTCACCCAGTCGACCTCCATGCTCAACGGCCACCGGGCGGAGCTGCCGCTGTCGGTCCTGCACACCAGGACGGCGCGGGGCATCGCCCGCTCCCCGGTCAACCTGGTCGGCCCCGAGGTCTCGTTCACGGCGCCGTTCATGCACCCCGACTTCTTCGACGCGGCGCTCTCCGTCGGGGTGAACCGCAAGGACCAGGGGCGCTTCTACCGCGAGCTGCTGTACGCGGCCAACCCGCGGGTGGCCGCGCTGCCCTCCACCAACGTGGTCAAGCAGCCGCTGGCGCGGGTCCCGCTCCGCTCGGCCGCCGCACCCGCCAGGGAGTACGGCCACCGGATGCTCACCCTCGTCGCCGACGCCGTGCCCTCGCTGCTCTCCGAGCAGTTGCACACCGTGATCGCCGAGGGCCCCGACGGCCTGACGCGGTTCAACGGCTGGAACGACCGTTTCTGGGTGCGCGGCCTGGTGCTGTTCGGCGCCTGGCTCGGCGACTACCAGGACCGGCTGCCCGACCTCACCCCGCCCTGGAGCTGACCTCCTGACGCCTCCGCCCGCCGGGGCCCTACCACACGGCCCCGCGGAGTTTTCCTGCGCCCCCGGAATCGGGCTCGGCCCCCCTGCGGGAACGCCGGAGCGCGTCCCCGCCGCACCGCGCGCGCCCCGGCCGGGGCCGCCGCCATAAGCCGAGGTCACCCCGTTGGGGCGTGTCGTGTTTCAGGCAGGAAAACAGTAAGCGACGCGGCGATTACGCGGGCATGGCGCGATGCGCGCCCCGATTCCGTGTGACAGAGGCGACCTCCCCTGCCAAGAGGGCTTCGACGGGTTCACTCGGCTGGTAGTGTTCGGCCCAGAAAGCGCCACAACGGATGGCCCCGAATCACAAATTCGGTTGTCCGAGGGCATGGAGCTCATGGGGATGACGACTCCAGCCGGCGCGGTCACCACACATCATCAGCCGGAGCATCCGGTGACTTCGTCCTGCCCTTCATCACCGTGAGCGAGAACACGATGACCTCATCCCCCTCCCCCTCCCCCTCCCCCGCGCACGAGTCCGTCGCCGAGGACTTCGTCTCGGCCGACCCCCAGTGGTACAAGCGCGCCGTCTTCTACGAAGTGCTGGTCCGCGGGTTCAAGGACTCCAACGGCGACGGCACGGGCGATCTGCGCGGCCTCATCGAGAAGCTGGACTACGTCCAGTGGCTCGGCGTCGACTGCCTGTGGCTGCTCCCGCTGTACGAGTCCCCCCTGCGTGACGGCGGTTACGACATCTCCGACTACATGAAGATCCTCCCGGACTTCGGCGACCTCGGAGACTTCGTGAAGCTGATCGAGTCGGCGCACCAGCGGGGCCTGCGCATCATCACCGACCTGGTGATGAACCACACCAGCGACAAGCACCCCTGGTTCCAGGCGTCCCGGCACGACCCCGAGGGCCCGTACGGCGACTTCTACGTCTGGTCGGACAGCCCGACCGGCTACCCCGACGCGCCGATCATCTTCATCGGCGCCGAGGAGTCCAACTGGACCTACGACCCGATCCGCAAGCAGTACTACTGGCACCGCTTCTTCCACCACCAGCCGGACCTGAACTACGAGAACCCGGCGGTCCAGGAGGCCATGCTGGAGGTCCTGCGCTTCTGGCTGGACCTGGGCATCGACGGCTTCCGCCTCGACGCGGTGCCCTACCTCTTCGAACGCGAGGGCACCGACTGCTCCGGCCTGCCGGAGACCCACGCCTACCTGAAGAAGGTCCGCGCCGAGGTCGACCGCCTCTACCCCGACCGGGTGCTGCTGGCCGAGGCCAACGGCTGGCCCGAGGACGTGGTCGAGTACTTCGGCGACCCCGCGGCCGGCGGCGACGAGTGCCACATGGCCTTCCACTTCCCGCTCATGCCGCGCATCTTCATGGGCGTGCGGCGGGGCAGCCGCGAGCCGATCTCCGAGATCATGTCGCGGACTCCGAAGCTCCCCGAGAGCGGCCAGTGGGGCATCTTCCTCCGTAACCACGACGAGCTCACGCTTGAGACGGTCACCGAGGAGGAGCGCGACTACATGCACGCCGAGTACGCCAAGGACCCGCGCATGCGGGCCTACCTCGGCATCCGGCGCCGCCTCGCCCCGCTGCTGGAGAACGACCGCGACCAGATCGAGCTGTTCACCGCGCTGCTGCTCTCGCTGCCCGGCTCCCCGGTCATGTACTACGGCGACGAGATCGGCATGGGGGACAACATCTGGCTGGAGGACCGCGACGCGGTCCGCACCCCGATGCAGTGGAGCCCGGACCGCAACGCGGGCTTCTCCACGGCCGACCCCGGACGCCTCTACCTGCCCGCCGTGATGGACCCGATCTACGGCTACCAGGCGGTCAACGTGGAGGCGCAGCAGCGGAACCCCGCGTCGCTGCTCCACTTCACCAGGAACATGCTGGCGATCCGCCGTGAACACCCGGTCTTCGGCACCGGCGTCTACAACGAACTGTGGTCCAGCAACCCCGCGGTGCTCAGCTTCGTCCGTGAGGACGGGGACGACCTGATGCTCTGCGTCAACAACCTGTCGAAGTACCCCCAGCCGGTCGAGCTCGATCTGCGCCGCTTCGCGGGGATGACCCCGGTCGAGGCCAGGGGCGGGGTGCACTTCCCCGCGGTGGGCACCCTGCCGTACCTGCTGACCCTGCCGGGTCACGGCTTCTACTGGTTCTCGCTCAGGCCCTGAGAACGGCTTTCGAGGGATGGCCCCGGGACACGTGTCCCGGGGCTATCTGGCCGTTACCGGGACCTGGGCGCGGGCCGCGCGGCCCGCCGGGATCAGCGTCACCAGCAGGGCGGAGCCGACCGCGACGAGCATCGCGACGGCGAGTGTCAGGGCCGAGGGCGTACGGCCGATGCCGGCGCCGACGCCGCTGGTGTGGCCCTGCAGGTCGATCAGCCCGCCGACCAGCGAGGCCCCGGCCGCGGTGCCCGCGACCACGCCCAGCACGATCAGCAGGCCGGTCCCGGTGACCAGGGTGGCGGCCACCTGCCTGGGGGTGAGGCCCATGGCCTTGAGCACCGCGAGGTCGAAGGCGTGGTCGCGCAGGCCCAGGGCGGCGGCCGTGAGGAGGTTGGCCAGGCCCAGCAGGGCGAGCACGCCGATCAGCGCCACGATCACCACCCGGATGATCGCGAGCCTTTCGGCCGGATTGACCACCCGGTGCACCTCGAGGGCCTCTCCCGAGGCGGCCAGCAGCCGCGCCCGCACCTCGGCCGGGTCCGCGCCCGGCTTGAGCACCAGGCTGTAGAACTGCGGCGGTACCGCGTCCTTGGCCGCGAGGCTGTCGATGCCGAAGGAGAGCACCTCCCCGTCCTGGTCCGGCTCCACCACCCGGCCCACCAGGTGCACGATCAGCGGGGTGCCGCCCACGGTCAGCCGGACCCGGTCGCCGATCCGCACCCCCAGCAGGTCGAGCAGCCCCTGCCCGGCGACCGCCTCTCCCCTGGCGGCGTACATCCGGCCCTCGACCACCGAGAACGGGTACGGCTCGGCCGAGGTGCCCGCGGCGCGGGCCAGCACGCTCCTGGTCTGCTCGGGCTCCAGGGCGAGCACCTCGGCGCCGGGATAGGCGGCCAGCACCTCGGGGTCGGCCCTGGCGATCCTGAGGGCCTCGTCCGCGGAAAGCTTGTCCGGGCGCACCGTGAGCGCCGCCGCCTGGCCCACCTGCTCGGGGTGGCGGAGGAAGTCGTCCAGGGTGGCCCAGCAGCCGAGCCCGATGGTGATCATCATCATCGGGATCGCGACGCCGAAGATGCTCAGGAACGCCGGGACCCGCCTGGTGAAGGCGTCGCGGGTGCCCAGGACCAGGGCGGGCGGCAGCCGCAGCAGGAGCGCCAGCCGCGCCAGGCGCGACAGGTGCCCCCGGAGCGGCGCCGCGGGGGCCGCGGGGATCGGAGGGGTGCGCCCGCCGCGCCAGGCCGGCAGGGCCACCGCCACGCAGACCACCGCGGCGGTACCGCCGACGATGGCGAGCAGCGGGCCCGGCGAGAGCGGCAGGATCGGCATCCCGTCCAGCACGAACGAGGCGGCGACCTGGCCGCAGAGGAGCCCGATGACGATGCCGAGCAGCCCGAGCGCGCCATGCTCGGCCATGAGCACGCCGAAGACCTGGCCCCGGGTGTAGCCGAGGGACTTGAGGGTGGCGATGTCGCGGGTCTGGGCCAGCACCCGGCCGCCCACCGCGTTGGCGATGGCGAGCGCGGCCGCGACCAGCCCGGTGACGCCGAACAGCGCGAGCAGCAGGCCGAGCAGCCGGTTGTCCAGTTCCATCGAGGCGCGGACCTCGCGCCAGGTGGACATCCGCTGGATCTGCCCCTCCAGGAGGGTGACGGCACCGTGCACGGCGGGCAGCGTGGCCTCGCCGTCGGCCAGGCGCAGCCCGGTGACCGACTCGCTGCGGCCCAGCGCGGGCTCGACCCGGGCCAGGATCGGCGCGAGCGTCCAGGCCAGGCCGGGCGTCCACTCGGGATAGAAGCCCTGCTCCGCGCTGTCGGCCAGGCCGACCACGATGAGCGGGTGGGTGGCGCCGTTGAGCCCGGTCACCGGGAACGGGGCGCCCACCTTCAGGTCGACCGCCTTGGCGAAGGAGCGCTCGACGACCACGCCGTCGGTGTCGCCGGAGCGGAGCGGGCGCCCCTCGCGGACCAGCGGGACGGCGACCTGCTGCGGTGTCGCGGCGATCTCCCGCAGCGCCACCGGCGACTTCCTGCCCTCCAGCGTGAGGGTGACCGGGGCCGACCGGTAGGGACCGGCGACCTGGACCACGCCGGGGAGCCTCGTCAGCGCGACCGGATCGGGGGCGTCCCTGGTGTGTATCCACACGTGCGCGCCTCTGGACTCGGCGAAGAGGCCGCGCCAGGGGTTGGTGCCGTCTTCCAGCAGGGTCGCGGAGGTGATCAGCGCCGCGACGATCCCGGCCACGGCGAGCACCGTCAGCAGTGCCTGCGCCCTGCGCGCTTTGAGGTCGGCCCGGATCCACCTGACGGAGGCGTGGACCGTGCTCACCGCGACGCTCCCGGCGGCGAAGGCCGTACGGTCCGCGAAGGCATGGTTCGGGCGATCCCCGGCGATGTCGGCCGGGGAGGGGGGAGTCGCACCGGTCAACCTCTCAGTTCGATGACGTCACCGGGGCCGCCCCTGGGGCGGCGGCGGGCCAGGCCGGCGCCGCCGTCGTCGACGATCTGGCCGTCCAGCAGGGAGACCACCCGGTCGGCCAGGCTCGCCACCCGGGCGTCGTGGGTGACCAGGACGATGGCCTGGCCCTCGCGGTGGACCTCGCCGAGCAGGCGCAGCACGTCGCGGGTGTTGCGGCTGTCGAGGTTGCCGGTGGGCTCGTCCGCGAGCAGCAGGCTCGGTTTGTTGGCCAGCGCGCGGGCCAGCGCGACCCGCTGCTGCTCGCCGCCGGCGAGCTGGGCAGGCGCGGCGTCGGCGCGGGCGGTCAGGCCGAGTTCACCGAGGAGGTGTTCGCGGCGGCTGCGGGCCTCCTTCGCGGAGACCCCGGCCAGCAGCGCGGGCAGCTCGACGTTGTCGGCCACGGTCATGTTGGCGACGAGATTGAAGAACTGGAAGACGAAACCGATCTTCTTGCGGCGGAGCAGCGCCCAGGCGCTCTCCTTCAGCATGTCGGCCCGCTGTCCGTCGAGCCAGATCTCGCCGCTGGTTCTGGCCTCAAGGCCGCCGATCATGTGGATCAGGGTGGACTTGCCGGAGCCCGACGGTCCCATGACCGCCACGAACTCTCCCGCCTCCACCCGCAGGTCGACCCCTCGCACGGCGGGCACCGGCACCTCGCCGTCCTGGTAGATCTTGACAAGATTGACGGTGTCAACCACGGGGGACGTCAACTCAGCTCCTCCTGACAACGTTCGAGCCAGTCGAGATCAGCCTGGAGATGGAGCATGGCCCCCTCGATGAGCAGGAGCGCGGCGCGATTGTCGCGGTCGGTCCGCCCGGCGAGTTCGTTGAGGTCACGCATGAGTCCGAGGTAGTGACGGCGCTGGCGGTTGATCATCGCCATCCTGTCGGCGATGCCGGTCATCGGGGCCAGCACGAGCTTCATGAAGAACTCGTCTCTGACCCTGGGCCCCTCGGTGGGCTCGTCCACCCACGTTTCGAGGGCCTCGCGGCCCGCGGCCGTCAGGTAGTAGACCTTCTTGTTCGGCCGGTTGGACTGCTCGACGTCCACGACGCGCACGAGGCCGTCCTTCTCCAGACGGCCGAGCGTGACGTAGATCTGCCCGATGTTCGGGGAAGGATAGGCGCTGCCGAAGATCTGTTCAAGGGCCTGTTTGAGCTCGTACCCGTGGGCAGGTTCCTTCGCGAGGAGCGCCAGCAGCATCGGCCGCACGCCCCACCTCCTCGGAGAGCTCGTTACGTGAGCGTTACGGGTTTATCCGTTGACGATGATGTTATCGCTATGCATAACATGCATGCATCTACCTAACACGTATGTAATCAACGGGAAACCTGGAGGTCACGGTGCGCCGACTCATCCCCGTCGTGCTCGCCGTGCTTCTTGTGGCGGGGTGCTCGGCGGCCGGCTCGCAGGAGACCGAACGGTTCGGCGGGACCGGCCCGTTCACCCTCGTCATCGGCCGCGACACGACGGCGTATCTGCAACCGCTGCTGGATCGGTGGAACCAGACGCACCCCGAGGAGCGGGTGAGCCTGCTCGAACTGCCCGAGGCGGCCGACGAGCAGCGCGCTCAGATGGTCGCCAACCTGCAGGCGGGGAGTGACCGCTACGACGTGCTCGGGCTGGACGTGGTCTGGACGGCGGAGTTCGCCGAGGCGGGCTGGATCCTGCCGCTGGACCGCGCGATGTTCCCGCTCGACCGGTTCCTGCCACCGGTCGTCGACACGGCACTCTACCGGGGCAAGCTCTGGGCGGTGCCGTACACCAGCAACGCCGGGCTGCTCTACTACCGCAAGGACCTGCTGGCCAAGGAGGGGTTCGAACCACCGAAGACCTGGGCCGAACTGCGCAAGCAGGCGCGGACCCTGCGCACCAAGTACGACATCGGCGGCTACGCGGGGCAGTTCCTGGCCTACGAGGGCCTGACCGTCAACTTCACCGAGGCCGTGCAGTCGGCGGGTGGGCAGATCCTCAGCCCGGACGGCACCTCGGTGACCATGGACGTGGCCAGGGCGAAGGCCGGTCTGGACTTTCTGGTGAACGGGTTCAGAGAGGGTTGGATTCCGCCCGAGTCGCTCTCCTTCAAGGAGGAGGAGTCGCGAATGGCCTTCCAGGAGGGCAAGCTGGCCTTCGCCCGTAACTGGCCGCACGCGTACGGGCCGGCCACCCTCTCGTCCGTCGCGGACAAGTTCGGGGTCACCAGGCTTCCCGGGCTGAACGGCCCGGGAGCCGGCTCACTCGGCGGCTACAACCTCGCGGTGAGCGCCTTCTCCAAGCGGCAGAAGTCGGCCACCGAGTTCATCCGCTACTTCACCAGCCTGGAGAACCAGCGGCGGGTGCTCGCCGACGGCTCGTTCCCGCCCGTGTGGGCCGAGCTGTACGACGACCCCGGTCTGATCAAGCGTTTCCCCTACCTGCCGGTTCTGAAGCAGAGCATCCTCTCCGCCCGCCCCAGACCGGCGAGCGCCAACTACAACCAGGTGAGCCTGGTGATCGCCAGCGCGGTCTCCAACGCGCTCACTCCCCCTTTCGAGGAGGCCGGCGACGACGTTGTCGCCTCCATGAAAGGCCAGCTCGACGAGATCATTCGGGTTCGTTGACCCGGGGCCACCCCTCGGAGCGAGCCGTCATCCCCACCTCAAGTGCTGGCAAGTCCCCATATATCCCCATTTCAAAACCTCAATACCTCAGGAGGTCTACCCGGCATGCGTAAAACCATTGCAGCGGTGACCACGGCAGGACTCGCCCTGGCACTCGCCGCGTGCGGCGAGTCGACCCCCACCACACCGGCCGGTGGCGCGTCCGCGCCCGCCGCCAAGACCCTCGAAGGGGTGACCATCGAGGTCGCCGCCAAGTGGACCGGCGCCGAGCAGACCAACTTCCAGGAAGTGCTCAAGGCGTTCGAGGCGAAGACCGGCGCCAAGGTCACCTACGCCTCCACCGGTGAGGACACCGGCGCCTACCTCGGTCCCCGCATCGAGGGCGGCAACCCGCCGGACATCGCGATCCTGCCCCAGCCGGGCCTGGTCCAGCAGTACGCGGACCAGAAGGCGCTCAAGCCGCTCACCGCCGAGGTCCAGAAGCAGATCGACGACAACTACACCCCGTACTGGAAGGAGCTCGGGTCGGCGGGCGGCCAGTCCTACGGCGTGCTGGTGAAGGCGGCCCACAAGTCGCTCATCTGGTACCGCGACCAGGCGTTCCAGGACGCCGGGGTGCAGCCTCCGGCCACCTGGGACGACCTGGTCAAGGCCGCCCAGACGATCGCCGACTCCGGCACCCCGCCGTTCTCCCTCTGCGGCGCCTCCGGCTGGACGCTGACCGACCTGTTCGAGAACGTCTACCTGTCCAGCGCGGGCCCGGAGAACTACACCAAGCTCTCCAAGCACGAGATCCCGTGGACCGACCCCAGCGTGACCACCGCGCTGGAGAAGATCGGGCAGCTCGTCGGCAAGAAGGAGTTCCTGCTCGGCGGTTCCTCCGGCGCCCTGCAGACCGACTTCCCGACCTGCGTGACCCAGGTCTACGGCCAGGACAAGTCCGCCATGGTCATCGAGGCCGACTTCGTGGGCACCACCGCCGAGGAGTCGGGCGCCAAGCTGGGCGAGGAGGCCAAGTACTTCCCGTTCCCGAAGGCCGGTGACACCGAGCCGGTCGTGCTGGGCGGCGACATCGCGGTGGTGCTGAAGGACTCCAAGGGCGCGATGGCCCTGCTGGAGTTCCTCGCCTCCAAGGAGGGCGGCGAGATCTGGGCGAAGCTTCCCGGCTACCTCTCCCCCAACCGCAACGTCTCCCCCGACAACTACCCCGCCGAGCTGACCAAGCAGCTCGCCCAGACGATCATTTCCGCCGGTGACGCGGTCCGCTACGACATGTCCGACCTGGCGCCGAGCGCCTTCGGCGGCACGGACGGCAAGGGCCAGTGGAAGCTCCTGCAGGACTTCGTGCGCGATCCCTCGGACATCAAGGGCATCCAGACCAAGCTTGAGGCCGAGGCCAAGAAAGCCTGGAAGTAAGGGAGCAAGGCCGTGACCAACCGGTTAGACGGCCCGCAGGACCCGCACGGCGACACCGCCGGCGGGTCCTCCCCCGGACCGAACGACACCCTGCGACCGGCGCCCGACGCCGGCCCCGAGGTCCGCACCCCCCCACCCGACGCCCCCGCCGGGGACGCCGCGCCGTTGAAGCCGGCGAAGAAGGCCGCCCGGCTGGGACCGCCGCCGAGCATGGCGATCTGGTTCCTGCTGCCGGGAGCGCTCCTGCTCGGCGTGATGGTGATCTACCCGATCGTCTACTCGATCTTCCGCAGCCTCTACGACGCCAACGGTGACGGTTTCGTCGGCGCGGGGAACTACGCCACGATCTTCAGTGACTCCGCCACCCTGATCACGATCAGGAACAACCTGATCTGGGTGGTGGTGGCCCCCCTCCTGGTCACCGCGATGGGTCTGATCTTCGCCGTGCTCACCGAGCGGATCCGCTGGGCGACGGCCTTCAAGCTGATCGTGTTCATGCCGATGGCCGTCTCCCTGATGGCCTCCGGCGTCATCTTCCGCCTGGTGTACGAGCAGGCTCCCGACCGGGGCGTGGCCAACGCCGTGATCACCTCGGTGAGCGGCCTCTTCGGCTCCGACCAGGGCTACCCGGACGCCCGTCCCAGGGAGAACGACCAGGCACCGGTCGCCGCCTCGCAGGGCGCGGTGGTGAGCAGGCAGCCCGCCGCCCCGGGGAAGGCGGTGCTCGTCCCGCTGGTGGGCGTGAAACCGGACTCCCTCGCCTCGGCCGCGCCGGCGAAGGCGGCCCAGCCGGGTCCCGGCGAGCTGGCCGGGACGGTGTGGGTGGACTTCACCCAGGGCGGCGGCGGAGCGGTCAACCAGGTGGACCCCCAGGAGAAAGGTCTGGTCGGGGTGACCGTTGAGGCGGTGAGGGACGGTGCCGTCCAGGCCACCGCCCACACCGAGGCCGACGGCACCTTCCGCTTCACCGGCCTCGCCCCCGGCGACTACCAGGTGCGGCTGCCGGCGTCGAACTTCCAGGCGCCCTTCAACGGGATCTCCTGGCTGGGACCGACGCTGATCACCCCGGCGATCATCGGGGCGTTCATCTGGGTGTGGGCCGGATTCGCCATGGTGCTGATCGCGGCGGGCCTGGCCGCCATCCCGCGTGACGCGCTCGAGGCGGCCCGCATCGACGGCGCCACCGAGTGGCAGGTGTTCCGGAAGATCACCGTCCCGCTGCTCGCCCCGGTGCTGCTCGTCGTGTTCGTCACGATGATCATCAACACGTTGAAGGTCTTCGACCTGGTCTTCGTCATCGCGCCGGGATCGGTGCAGCCGCAGGCCAACGTGATCGCGCTGGAGATGTGGCGCGTCTCCTTCGGCGGTGGAGGCGACCAGGGGCTGGGCAGCGCGCTCTCCATCTTCCTGCTGGTCCTCGTGCTGCCCTTCATGATTCTCAACATCCGCCGGTTCAGGAGGGACAACCAGTGACCACCTCCACCACCCTCGGCGCTCCACCGCGCAGCGTGGCGGGCCGCGTCGTCGACCGGATCGGCGGCGGCCTGGTCCAGGCGGTGCTGGTGCTGATCGGCGTCTTCTGGCTGGTCCCGACCCTCGGGCTGTTCGTGGTCTCGCTCCGCGAGGAGACGGCCAACAACTCCACCGGCTGGTGGACCGCCCTGACCAAACCCGCCGAGTTCACCCTCAAGAGCTACACCGACCTGCTGGCGAGCGGGTTCACCGCGTCGTTCTGGAACACCGTGTTCATCACGGTGCCCGCGACGCTCCTGGTGATCGGCATCGCGGCCATGGCGGCGTACGCGTTCGCCTGGATGGAGTTCCCCGGCAGGGACGCGCTCTTCCTCGTGGTGGTCGCCCTGCTGGTGGTGCCGATCCAGATCGCGCTGATCCCGATCGCGAAGCTCTACGGCACGGTCGGCATCTTCGGCTCCATCGCGGGCGTCGTCCTCTTCCACGTCGCCTTCGGGCTTCCGTTCGCCATCTTCCTGCTCCGCAACTTCTTCGCGGGCATCCCCCGCTCGCTGCTCGAGGCGGCGCGGATGGACGGCGCCGGGGAGTGGAAGATCTTCTCGACCGTGGTGTTCCCGCTGGCCAAGCCCGCGGTCGCCTCGCTCGGCATCTTCCAGTTCCTCTGGGTCTGGAACGACCTGCTCGTCGCCCTGGTCTTCGCCAACACCGAGAACCAGCCGATGACCAAGGCCCTGCAGTCCCAGATGCGGCAATTCGGAACCAATGTGGACATTCTTGCGCCAGGCGCTTTCCTGTCGCTGATCATCCCATTGATCCTCTTTTTCGCCTTCCAGAGGTATTTCGTGCAGGGAATGATGGCCGGTTCGGTGAAGTAACGACAGGGGCAGGCCCGGTAGGGCGCGCGCCGATTTCCGGCACGCGCCGTACCGGGCCTAAAACATCGATAGGGTCCTGCACATGGCCGCACGTCCCTTGAACGAAGTCGTGGAAGCCGGGTGGGCCAAGGCCCTGGAACCCGTTGCTGAGAAGATCGCCGAGATGGGCGAGTTCCTCCGGAGGGAAGTGGCGGAGGGCAGGCAGTACCTTCCGTCCGGGGCCAACGTGCTCCGCGCCTTCCAACAGCCCTTTGACCAGGTCAAAGTGCTGATCGTGGGACAGGATCCGTACCCCACACCGGGTCATCCCATCGGTCTGAGCTTCTCCGTCGCCGCGGACGTACGCCCGATCCCGGCCAGCCTGCGCAACATCTACAAGGAGCTCACCGAGGATCTCGGGCTGCCGATGCCGAGCAACGGCGACCTGACCCCCTGGGCCGAGCAGGGCGTGCTCCTGCTCAACCGGGTGCTCACCGTCATGCCGGGCAAGCCCGCCTCGCACCGGGGCAAGGGCTGGGAGGAGGTCACCGAGCAGGCCATCAAGGCCCTCGTCGCGCGCGAGCAGCCGATGGTGGCGATCCTGTGGGGGCGCGACGCCCGCAACCTGCGCCCGATGCTCGGCGACATCCCGGCCATCGAGTCGGCCCACCCCAGCCCCCTGTCGGCCCGCAGCGGCTTCTTCGGCTCCCGCCCGTTCAGCAAGACCAACGAGCTTCTCCAGCAGCAGGGTGCGACCCCCGTGGAGTGGAAGCTCCCCTAGCCCCGTCCCGCGGATCTCGCGGCGGGCAAAAGATCCAACGGACAGGGCGCAGGCCCTGTCCGACCCTTACCAGGCACTAGGATTTCCACCATGAGTGATGAATCGGGCACTGAACGCTATCTGCGTCTGACTGTTGAGCTGACCGTGGAGGTGCAGGACATCGCCTCCCTGCAGGCCGCCGCGCTGAAGGAGATCAACCACCCTGACGCCGACCTGGACGACGACGAGCGCAAGGAGCAGGCCGAACTGGTCTCGGCCGACGAGACCGGCGCCACGGCGCTGCAGTGGCTGATCGAGCCGGACCACGTCCTGGGTTTGATCGAGCACGTCGAGCAGATCGAGCCCCGCGAGGCCGTGCTGGGCGTCGATTCACCCGCAGCACGACTCCTGACCCCCTACCCCCAGAGGAGAACCGAGATGCCGAACACCGTTGAGCACAAGGTCGAGATGTTCATGCTCGCC